>JAYTVY010000448.1:0-4598 GCA_043743755.1 Bryobacterales bacterium
CCGCAACACTGGCATAATAGTGGCTTGCTTCGAGCCGGTCTGATCTCCTCTTTCCTTGCCGCCTGCGCGCTGCTCTGCGCCTGCTATCGCCTTCCCGACTCGTATCCGCCCCCCGAACAGCGGCACCCCGTATCCGGAGCGAATCTCAAGATCGCCACTCTGATGGTCGACATGGATGCTCCCAATGCCTCCGCGCACATCGTAAAAGACATCCTCGACGGACACGATTCCTGGCGCTGGACCGGTAAACATCCCACCGTGCGGGAGCTTCTGCTGACCACCCAGGACGTGAAGTTCTCGACGGATTTCACACTATGGGATCAGGCCATGAAGCAGACCGGACCCGTGACCATCTCATTTTTCATCGGCGACCGCCTCCTGGACAGCGTGCGCTATGACACGCCCGGCTATAAACATTTCGAGAAACCTGTCCCGCCCGACTGGCTGCAAACCGTTACCGACACCCTGATCTCGGCGGAGATCGATAAGATCTATGTCGCCCCGCAGGACGGCGCGAAATTCGGTTTCATCCTTTCTCGAATGGGATTCACCCGCTGATGGGAGCCGCGATCTACGCACTCTTCGGTGCGGCCTTCTTCGTGGTCACGGCGCTGGCGCTGGGAACCTTGCTCCTGCGGGCGCTCGCGCTGACGCTGTATCGTACCGAAGAGCGGCTGCTCGGATTCGTGGTTGGATCCGCGGTGTTGAGCGCCATCGTATTCGCCTTGTGCACCGTGAAACTCGCGCGCAAAGGTGTATTTCTCGCGCTGGGAGCCGCTGCTCTTATCGCCGTCTGGCGCAGCGGAGGATATCGTGCCAAGGGTGACGCCTTCCCTGCCCTCCCCCGTCCGTGGCGGTTGCTATTGGCCGGCGTGTTCGCCGTGTTTACGGTTTATTATTTCTTCAACGCCTGGGCGCCTGAAAACAGCCCCGACGGCATGGCTTACCACCTTTGGGTAGTCTTCGAATATGCGCGCGCGCATGGATTCGTGCGCATACCCACCAGCTTTTACGCGAACCTCTCACAAGGGCTCGAGCTCTTGTTCCTCTACGCCTTTGTGTTTGGAAAACACTCCGCGGCCGCGCTGGTGCACTTTTCGTATCTGGCCACGCTCCCCTTCTTGATCCTGAGCTACGGCCGCCGGTTCGGCTTCACGCGAGCTGCCGCGGCCGCGGGACTGTTTGTATTCGTCGCGCCGGTGGTGGGCATGGATGGATCGGTGGCGTATGTGGACGTCGCCATGGCCAGTATCGCCTTCGCCCTGTTCTATCTGCTTCAGATATGGGACCAGGACCGCAATTCTCGTTGGCTGGTGCCGGTGGGTATCCTCGCCGGATTCGCGTTTGCCGTTAAATACACGGGTTTCGTCGCCCTGCTCTACGCCGTGGGCCTGGTTGCCTGGAAGTTGCTGCGGGCCCGCAAGCCGCTGTTGCGCCCGGTGCTGATGCTCGCCGCGTTGTCCCTGATTTTTTTTATCCTCCCTTGGACTCTGAAGAACTACTTGTGGCTCGGCAATCCTGTAATACCGTTCGCGAACCGGATATTTCCAAATCCGTGGGTTCACGTCTGGTTTGAAGACGACTACCGGAAGTTTATGCGGGTCTACGCGCTCACCAGTTGGAAACAGGCGCCGCTTCAGTTGACTGTGCAGGGCGACATCCTCACTGGAATCGTCGGCCCTCTATTTCTGGCGGCGCCTCTGGCATTCCTGGCGCTGCGCCGGCGGGAAGGACGGCAGGTACTGCTGGCCGCGGCGATATTCCTGGCCCCCTATTTCGGCAATATCGGAACGCGCTTTCTCATTCCGTGTTTACCGTTTGTCGCGCTGGGTATGGCGCTGGCGCTGGAGAGCATGCCCCGCGTCCTCCTCGTAATCACGCTGGCGAATGCGCTCGCATGCTTGCCGCCTGTGGTGAACCGCTATGCGCCGGGCGCGTGGAGATTGCTGAAGGTTCCGTATCGCGAGGCGTTAAGGATCAAGTCCGAAGACGCGTTTCTCAATCAAGTGGCCCCGCCGTATGCCATGGCGCGGCTGATTGAAGAGAAAGTGCCGCCGAACGAAAAAGTGTACTCCTTCTCGGGCTCCGGACGGTCGTACACCCGGCGCGAATTGATGTTGAAGTATGAATCCGGACCCGGCGACACCATGGGCGATATTCTATGGGCCCCCATGTTCGTCGCCTTTCAGCCCACGCATGCCCTGGACTTCCATTTTCCCGCGCATACGGTAAAGAAGCTGCGCCTCATTGAGACCGCCAAAACCACCTGGATGTGGAGCGTATCCGAACTGCGCGTCTATGCCGGCGGCGTCGAGCTGCCGCGTGCGCCTGACTGGAGGCTGACCGCGCGGCCCAATCCCTGGGAAGTGCAATTCGCTTTTGACAACAGCCCTGGCACGCGCTGGCGCAGCTGGCAAATGGCGGAGCCGGGAATGTTCATCGAAATCGATTTCGGAGCAGCTCGCTCGGTGGATGCTGTGAAGGTGCAGCGGTCTTACGACGAAGACCAAAGCCGTTATCGCGTCGACGGGATGGACGCGGACGGCCGCTGGACTACTCTCTCCGATCAGCCTGTCGATTCATTGACAGGCATCACGGTGAACCTGCGCCAGGCGGCCACCGACGAGATCAAGCGGCGCGGCTACCACTATCTGCTCGTGGAGAACAATGACATCGGCGCCGACGACTATTTCCGCAACGCCGCCGTCTGGGGACTGTCGTTCATAGGCCAGCGCGGTGGCTACCGGCTGTATCGGATCGATTGATTATGAACCGCTGGTTTCTCGGGGTGGACGGCGGGCAGTCCAGCACCACGGCGCTCATAGGCGATGCACACGGCCGGGTCGCGGGCCATGGACGAGGAGGGCCCTGCAACCATGTGGAAGCCGCCGAGGGCCGCGCCAAATTCACCACGGCCATCGGCGGCTGCCTGAAGCAAGCTTGCGCAGAAGCCGGCGTCGATCCCGCCGCGGTGCGGTTTGAAGCCTGCTGCCTCGGATTTAGCGGCGGTTCCAGCGACAAGGAAACCTTGCTGCGCCAGATGCTGCGTACGGATCGCTTGCTGCTTACTCATGACGCAGCCATCGCGCTTACGGGTGCGCTCGACGGAGCGGCCGGGATCGTCGCCATCGCCGGTACCGGCTCGATGGCCTTTGGGCGTAACCAGGCTGGGCAAGAAGCTCGAGCCGGCGGCTGGGGTTACATGTTTGGCGACGAGGGCGGCGGATTCGATATCGTCCGGCAAGCTTTGCTCGCGGCATTGCGCTCCGAAGAAGGCTGGGGTGAGGCCACCTCACTAGGAGACCGCCTGTTGGCCGCCACCGGAGCGGTGGACGCCAACGACCTGCTGCACCGGTTTTACACCACCGAATTCCCCCGGCCACGCATCGCAGCGCTTTCAACGCTGGTGGATGAGGCTGCGCGCTCGGGCGATGAAGTGGCGGTGAGCATCCTGCATCGCGCGGCCGAGGATCTGACGCTTATTACGAACGCCGTCCGGCGCACGCTGTTTGCATCCATGCCCGCGGACGTCGCATACGTTGGCGGCGTGTTCAAGAGCGCGTTGCTGCTGGATCAGTTTCGCCTCTTGCTGGAAGGCGACGGTAATCGAGTGCACCCGCCGCGACATGGTCCGGCGGCGGGCGCTCTCATCCAAGCCTATCGTTCAGCCGGACTCGATTGCCCACTGTCCAACTTGCCTGAGGAAAAATGAAACTACTACCGATTCTTGCCGTCGCGGCCATCCTCTCCGCCGCCGAGCCGGACTGGCCCGTCGTCGAAAAGCATGCTCTCGATCTGCTGCAGCGCTATGTCCGCATCGCCTCCGTGAATCCGCCGGCGGACACTTCCAAGACCGCGGCTTTGCTCCGCGCCGAGCTCGAGCAGAACGGCCTGACGCCCCGCCTCTACACCAGCGGACCGGACGGCCAGACCAACCTCGTGGTCCGCCTCAAAGGTCGCGATTCCTCAAAGAAGCCGCTTCTGCTCTTGAATCACATGGACGTCGTCCCCGTGGATGCCAAAGCCTGGGACATCGCTCCCTTCGGCGCGGAAATTCGGGATGGTTTTCTGTGGGGCCGCGGCGCGCTGGACATGAAGGGCGTCGGCGTGCAGCAACTCACTGCCTTGATCGCGCTCCACCGCGCGGGCATCGTCCCGCCGCGCGATATCGTGATGCTCTCCACCGCCGACGAAGAGACCAGCGGAGTACATGGAATCCAGTGGATGATCGCCAATCATCTGGATGAGATCGACGCCGAATACGTGCTGGACGAGGGCGGCATGGGATCGCGCGACGCGCTCGCCGCGGGCAAGCTGGCCTTCGGAATTTCGGTGGGCGAAAAACAGATGTTGTGGTTGCGGCTCCGCGCCCGCGGCACAGCCGGCCACGGATCCCAGCCAATTCCCGACAACGCCAACCTGATTCTAATCGAAGCCATCCACAAGGCCATGAACCCCGCCAATCGGGATCGTGAACACCCCGTGGTGGCGGAGATGAAGCGCGTGTTTGGGACCTTCGCCGAGAACAAGTTTACATCGGCGATCCAGCACAACACCATGTCGCTCACCACCCTGACAGCCGGCGTGGGATCGCCGCC
>JAYTVY010000449.1:0-3616 GCA_043743755.1 Bryobacterales bacterium
ACCACGGAACCAGAGTTGCGGCCGTATTCCGCGCTGTAGCTCTGGTTGTCCAGCTTGAACTCCTGCACCGTGCTGATGGATGGCTGGAACGTAATCTGGTTCTGCACCATGTCATTCAGATTGATGCCGTTGATCATGAAGTTCACCGAATCCTCGCGATTGCCCGCCGTGTTGATCGCGAACGATCCTTGCCCGCGCAAGGGCGCCGTCAGGAACCCGTTCTGCGGCGGAGTCACCGTGCCCGCCACCAGCAGCCCCAGATCCACGAAGTGCCGCCCGTTCAGCGGAATCTCTTGCACTGTGCGGGCGTTAATCACTTGCCCCACCGACATGGTGCTGTCTTGAAGCACCGAAGCCGTGGCCGTGATCTCCACTATCTCGCTCGCCGACGCCACCCGCAATGTGAAGTTCTGCGTTACAGTCGTGCTCACTTCAATCACCAGGCCGCTCGCCGCCACCGTCTGCATCCCCGGCGACTTCACTTCCAGCCGGTACCTGCCCAGTGTCAGCGACGGCACCGAATACAATCCCGCCGCGTCCGTCTGCACCACACGCTCTTCACCGGTTGCTTCATTGCGAACGCTTACCGATGCGTTCGGCACCACCGCGCCTGTCGCATCCGCCACCGTTCCTTGAATCGCGCCCGTCGATTGCGCCGCCGCCGGCGGGAACAGGGAAACCACGGCTGCAATAAGAGCCAAGGCGTAAAGTTTAGAGGGCATTTGTCGCTCCTTCCGTCCCGATGTTACGTTGAAAATGTGTATTCGAGGCTGCGGGGCCTGTGCGAGACGATTTTGAAAAAAGTTTACCACGATTAGGTGGGGCTTGCTAGTACAATCTGGCCCTATCGGGCTTTTCCAAGGCCGCCTGGAAATCTTCACATTTTTTTTACAAATGGGCCCCGTAACTGTATGATTTCCTACTGATATCTCGCAATTTCGCCACTCTCATTTTAGGGCTTGCCGAGGACCCTGGAACTGTGGTTTAGTCTCTTCAAGGGGTATTATGATCAAAACAACCATGTTGTTATCTGGCTTACTATTTGCCTCCGGGCTGATGGCTCAAACCGTCGAGACCATCCCGTTTCGCGCCGTCGCCCTCAGTTCGAATGAGACGCCTCCCATCTCGGACGGCTCCACCGGCTCGGCCACCATCTTCGTGCACGTCGTGCGCGACGCTACCGGGAAAATCGTTTCCGGATCGGTGGACTTCAATGTGAAATACAAATTTCCCGGCGCCGTCGGCATCACCGCGTTTCATATCCATAAAGCGCCCGCCGGCGTCGCGGGATCCGTGGTGATCAATCCCCAGCAGCCCCGCTTCGACGATCCCTCCGGCGTCGGATCGCTATCCAAGCAAGCCCAGATCAACCCCGCCAACGCCGACTACGCCACCGCGCTCGATGCCGTGAACGGCCTGCTGGCCGACCCCAGCCAGTTTTATTTCAATCTCCACACCACCGACAATCCGGGCGGCGCCATTCGCGGCCAGCTCCAACGCGCGCAAATGCGCGTACTGATGGGCCTGATGTCTCCCGCCAATGAAACCCCTCCCATCACTACCGAAACGTTCTCAGCCGTCGGCAGCGTGGTCGCCATCCGCTCGTTTGATTCAACCGGCGCGGTCGCCTCCGGGCAGGTGATCTTTGACGTCAACTATAGCGGCTTCCCAGGCGACACCACCTTCACCGGCCTCCATATCCACACCGGCAACGCCGGAATCTCCGGACCGGTTACTATCTCGAGCGGAATGCCCCGCACTGCCGGCGCTCCCAGCGGAACCGGCAATCTGCACTTCGAGCCCGAGGTGGATTTCACCAGTCAGGCCTCCATCAACGCCCTCAACGGCCTGTTTGATAATCCCGGCGGCTTCTACATCAACGTGCACACCACCGTATATGGCGGCGGAGCCGCCCGTTCCCAGTTGCGCGCCACCGATAAGACCAATTACCAGTTCGTGGCAATCCCGGACAATGAGACGCCGCCGGTCACCGGACTAGCTGCTACCGCGCCCACGTCCATCACCGTGTATACCCTCCGCAGTGCCGACGGTACGGCAGCGGCTGGCACTGTGATTTTCGACGTCAATCCGCGTTTCCCCTCCGGCACGAAGTTCGCCGCCACGCACATTCATGACGGCGTGGCCGGTGTCGCCGGTTCCGTCACCATAGACGCCCGCTTCGCCGCGTTCCCAGATCTCACCGCCGATGGATTCGGCAACATCTACCGCATCGCGCCGGCCACCAGCGCCGCCGCGGTGAAGACGCTGAACTCGCTGCTGGCTACGCCTCAGAACCAGTACTACAATCTGCATACTCAAGCGAATCCCGGCGGGGCTGTGCGCGCCCAGGTGGGCGCCGGCTTGACCGGTCCGCCCGCGGTGTCTTTCGCCCAGAGCGCCATCCTCGATCCGTCTCGCGTCACCGTTGCCCCCGGCGGCCTGGCGACCATCTTCGGCGATAATCTCAGCCAGGCAAGCTCCAGCCTGGATGGATTCCCCTCCATCGGCGCGCTCCCGTCGTCCCTCGACGGCACTTCCATAACGGTCGCCGGCGTGACCGCGCCGCTGCTGTATGTCAGCCCGCACCAAGTCAACTTCCAGGTGCCCTTCGAAGTCCCCACCGGCTCGCAGTCAATCGTGGTCACATCCGCCGGCGCTCCATCCGCTCAGTTCGGCATCACCGTAGCGGCCGTGGCTCCCGCGATCTTCTACTATCCCCCCAACAACGGGATCGTAGTTAAGAACGTCGATTTCTCGCTGGTCCAACCCAGCAACCCGGCGGTCGCCGGCGACGTCCTGGTGATCTTCTCCACCGGCCTCGGACAAACCACGCCCAGCCTCCAGACCGGTGTCCTGGCCGTCTCGCCGCCGTACTACGCCACGGTGCCCGTTACGGTCGCCATCGGCGGTCAGCCCGCCACCGTAATCTATTCGCTGGCATCCCCCGGCTTCGCGGGCTTGTACCAGACCGCCGTCCGGATGCCCACCGGCGTCCCCGCCGGCGCCGCCACACTGATCTTGTCGGCCGGCTCCGCCGCCTCCAACTCAGTAACCATCGCCACCAAATAACCATCGTTGTACGGCGGGCCCCCCGGCCCGCGCGGGGCCCCCCGGCCCCGCTTCCCCCCGTCGCCACCCCCCCGCGCCTTGATACACTAAAACAACCGCCCCTTCGCCCCACCGCGAAGCCCGATCCAAAGGATTTCAGCCATGATTGCAGCCACCCAGCTTCGCCTCGGAATGGTGATCAAGTTCAACAACGACCTCTACTCCGTCTTCAAGAAAGATCACCGCACTCCCGGCAACCTGCGCGGCTTCGTTCAGATCAAGATGCGCAACCTCCGCAGCGGCACCATGATCGAGCATCGCTTCAGCTCGGAAGACAAGGTGGAGCGCGCCGTGCTCGACGAGCAGGAAATGGAATACTTGTACGACGATGGCGAGTCCTACTATTTCATGAATACTGAGAATTACGAGCAGATGCATCTCACCCGCGAGTTGCTCGGCGATGCCGTCGATTACCTGATTCCTCAACTCAAGGTCGCCGTCGAGTTCTACGAAGGCAAACCCATCAGCGTCGAGCTCCCGCCGTCCGTCGATATGACCGTCGTCGAGA
>JAYTVY010000450.1:0-4134 GCA_043743755.1 Bryobacterales bacterium
CTTTTTGAGCGCGGTATCGGCGTGAGTAACGTCAACGAGCGTCTGAAAGTACTGTTCGGGAACGATTACCGTATGTGGATTGACAGCAAGCCCGGAGAAGGTACGCGCACTGGATTCGAGCTTCCGGTTGCCGGAAGCGCGGCTGCCGGGGCGCGTGCGCTGTCTACCGCGAGCTAAGGAGCCCCTGCCCTTGAGCAATCTCAATATCCCTCTGCTGCTGTCTCGGCCAGAGCTTTTCAACGGACAAACAGTCGCGGAAAGAACCCGCCGGATCTACGATCTGCTGGCGGCCGTGTATCCCGTCTCCGCCTTTTTCTTCCATTCCAAGGCGCACAAACGCGCTCTCGAAATGGCCGGAATCCGCGACGGGATGCGCGTGCTGGAGGTGGCCACCGGGTCGGGAGAAATGTTCCGCCGGCTGGTGCGCGCCAACCGCGGCGGGAACACCGTGGGGCTGGATCTTTCCCCGCGCATGGCGTCGCGCACTCAGCGGCGCGCGCGCCACGAGTTTCCGGGAGCCAGCGCCATGTGCCAGGCCGTGGATGCCCGCTGGATGCCGTTCCGCGATGGCAGTTTCGACGCCGTGGTCTGCTGTTATCTGCTGGAACTGCTCTCGTGCGACGACATCCAGGTGGTCCTGGCCGAGCTTCACCGGGTTCTGAAACCTGGCGGCACGTTCACGCTGGTCACAATCGGAGAAAATGCCGAGATGTTCAACCGCGCCTATCGCGTGTGCGGCCGCCTCGCTCCGGCTTTTTGGGGACGCCAAGTGGAGCGCCGGGCTCCCGAACTGATGGAAGCCGCGGGTCTGCGCATTGACGGCGACCGCAAGATCCGCCAGGGGTTTTACCCATCGCGCATCTTGACGGCCCGAAAGTAAGCGAGGAGTATCGAAACGGTTGGAAGGGTGGCGGGGGACAAGAAAGCGGGTGGCCGGGCGGCCACCCGCGAGTCAAAACGCAGTGTTTAGAAGTGATCGGCGCAGACGCACGTTACGGTCGCCGTGCCCGTGGCACTCTGACCGGTCTTCGTGTTGGTGGCCTTCACGGTGAATATATAGGTGTTAAACCCGGCGCCCAGTTGCACTTCGGTGGAAGCCGCGTTCGGGCTCACGATATTGGCCGTGGGCGGCGCGTTTACGGTCCACACGTACGAGAATGTGGCGGCTGAGTCGTTGGGGTCTGTCCCAACGGCCGAGAGACGCGCCAGGGGCGAAGTTACTTGCTGGCTCGAAGGTGTCACTGCGACGGTCAGGCTGCCGCCCGGTGCCGGAGGCGCCGGAGGACTCGACAGGGTCACGGTGCCGGTGCCGCTGGCCGAATAGGTGACTACCGATCCCGAAATGAGCTCCACAATGTTGGTGATCTTCGGCGGCGTGTCACTGCTCAAGCCGAACGAAAGGACGGCCGGGGCGCCCGTGTAATCGCCAAACGGCGTAACCGAGCTGACCAGGATCTGTCCCACGAACATGACGCTGTTCTTCGTCACGTAGGTCTTGTCCGGAACCAGAATAAACGTCGCAATGTTGGATCCCACCGGGGGCCCGTCGAGCGTATTCACAACGGCCGGCGTCGGAAACGGCGTGCCCGTGGGCACGATGAAGATCACGGACGTGACCGCGCCTCCGGCGGCGTTCGGGTTAAAGGTGATAATTTCACGGATTTCCAGGGCTCCCGCAGCCAGACCAGCCAGGACGGCGGGTGACGCGGTCGGCGTGAAGGTGCTCAGAACGTTGCTCAGTGACAGCACTCGTTCGATGCTCAGGGCCTTGACGGTCTGGCCAGTCAGGGCGATCTGTGCATTGGCGGCGACCGAGCTCGCGAGCAATGCCACAACCACCAGCGCCAGTACGGCGATTCTATTCCTAAGGGACTTCATTCGTTCTCTCCTTGTGATGTTCATCAACTTTAAGCGTTCAATGATGACGGGACTCGTATAAACACCCTAAAACTGAGTCTCTGTAGGAATACTACGTTTTGGGACCGCTAGTCAAGTGGGGGGTTGGGCAGTGGGGGGTTGGGCCGGGGAGAAAAGGCGATCACCGGCCGCGCGACGGAATAAACCTTCGGCTCTCAATGAATTAGCCCGGAGTGGCTTCGTTTTTTCACGGAGGCTGGTCCTAGAATCGAGCCAAAGGAGATTCTCATGAAGCCCAGAGGCAAAGATAAAAAATGCGGACCGCGGCCGGTGGCCCGGCGTCCCGCAAGCGGCGTAGCGGGCGGACCGAAGGCGCCGAAGCCTCGCCCCGCCGAACTGGATCAGGATGCCGGTGGCGGCTACAATCCGAACGGCACGTACCCGCAACAGTAGAAAAGGCGGGCGCGGCAAGATGTCCGCGCCCGTTTCCGTTTTCATGCGCGCCCATCTTCCGCTGCGCGCGAATCTGGACGATAATGAAAGCATAGCCGCCAAAAGGAGTCGCATGAGATTTGCCGTACTCAGCGCCGCGATCGTGTCTTTTTCGATTTGCTCTTCTGTCCGCGCACAAGAGCCGGTTCCCATCCGCCCCAAAACGGGCAAGGTGGAAATCTTCAAGGAGTCGGATCTGAAGCCCGGCATGAAGGGCTACGCCTGGACGGTCTTCGCGGGCACCGAGGTTGAAGCGGTTCCGGTGGAAATCCTCGGCATTCTGAAAAACCAGTGGGGCCCCAAGCAGGACATCATTCTGGGCAAGATGGGCGGCAAGGCGATTCGCACTAACGTAGCCGGCGGCATGAGCGGCAGCCCGGTCTATATCGACGGAAAACTGGTAGGCGCCGTGGCGCTGCGATTCAGCGTGTTTTCACCGGACGCGATCTGCGGAATCACGCCCATCGAGTTGATGCTCGAGGTGAATGAGTTCGATGTTACGCAGCCCTCCGATGCGCACACGCCGGACCGCGCCGCGGTGCGCCCTTCGGTGACCATTCCCGAAGGCATGCTGTCACAAGTGGTTTCAGCGGGCGCGGCGGGAGCGTTTTCCGGCCAAATACCCACCATGGTTCCCATCGAGACGCCCCTGAGCTTTGCAGGCTTCAGCAGCGAAGTTTTGCACGATTTCGCGCCGTTTTTCCAGCAGGCCGGAATGACCGTGGCCGCCGGTGGCGCCAGCAGCACCTTACGCGATGCCAAGCCGGCGCCGGGCTGGCAGAGCTCCCTGCAGCCGGGCGACGCGGTTACCGCCGTGCTGGTATCCGGCGACATGAGCGTCAGCGGAATGTGCACCGTGACCTTTAATGACGGCAAGCACGTGCTGGCTTGCGGCCACCCAATTTTCAATCTGGGTCCGGTGGACATGCCCATGGCCAAGGGCGAAGTGCTCACCACGCTGGCCTCGCAGTTCCAGCCGAATAAATTTGGCAACGCCACCGAGATTGTCGGCGCGCTCCATCAGGATCGCCATAGCGCCATCATGGGAGAACTGGGCGCCACCGCCGAGATGGTTCCCGTCAACGTCAAAGTGCGTTCCCACGGCGAAAACAATTCCGTGCGCAAGGAGCGCGATCTGCAATTCAACGTTTTCGTACAGCAGAAGTGGACGCCTTATCTGATGATGCTCACGCTGTACAACGCTGTCTCGGGCTTGAACGATTTCGCCGAGGAAACCACCTACCGCGTCAGCGGTCAAGTGGAGCTGGACGGCCAGGCGCCGCTCTCGCTTTCCGGCATGTTCGCCACCAGCGAAATGCCCGTTCCCACGCCCATGCTGCTGGCCGGCTGGTGGGGCGACAAGTTCAATCGCCTGTACTTGAATTCAGTGCAGCCTCCGAAGCTGCGCCGCGTAAACGTCACCGTGGACTTGCTGCCGGAGCGGCGCACCGCCAGCATTGAGAATGCCTGGATTCCGTCGAGCGAAGTGGAAGCGGGCGCCGATCTGCCCATCAAAATCTTCCTGCGTCCCTACCGTGGCGGCCGTATTGAGCGCGACCTCACGCTGAAAATTCCCGCGGGTCTCGCCAAGGGCGACCATAAGCTGCTGCTGAGCGATGCCGATACGCTCAACCGCATGCAGTCGCTCGCCAGCGTGCAAAATCGCTTCATGGACATCCCGCAGACCGTCTCGCTGATCAACCAGGAGCGCAGCAACAACCAGTTGTACGTCTCACTGGTGGAACCTCGCCCCACGGTCTATTTCGAAGATAAGACCCTGCCCAG
>JAYTVY010000451.1:0-5358 GCA_043743755.1 Bryobacterales bacterium
ACGGCGAGCTCGAGCGTTCGCTCGCCGGCTTCGTCGAGCGCGCAGATGGAGCGCAAATCGCGGCTGGGAATGTGGGCGTTGTAGAATCCGCGCCGCTGCTGGAGCGCCCGGGCTTCAAATACACGGGCGCGCATGTCGGCCGACGAGGGGCCATCGTTTCTTCCGCGCATCTCTTTATACGCCACCGACGGCACTTCGATATGCAGATCGATACGATCCAGCAGCGGTCCGCTGACCTTGCTCAAATAGCGCTGGATAATCGCGCCAGTACAACGGCATTCATGCGTCGTATCGCCAAAGAATCCGCACGGGCACGGGTTCATCGCGGCGATCAGCATGAAGCTCGCCGGAAAACTTAGCGTCATGTTGGCGCGCGCCAGCGTCACGGAGCACTCTTCCAGCGGCTGCCGCAGCATCTCGAGCACGTTTCTCGGAAATTCGGGAAGCTCATCGAGGAACAGCACTCCGTGGTGCGCGAGGCTGGCTTCTCCAGGCCGCGGCGTGCCGGAGCCGCCGCCGATCAAACCGGCGTCGGAAACGGTATGGTGGGGAGCGCGGAAGGGCCGCTGCGACAGCAGACCCACGCCTTTCTGCAGAATGCCCGCGACACTGTGGATCTGCGTGGTCTCCAGCGATTCCTGGAACGTCAGCGGAGGCAGGATTCCAGGAAAGCGTTTCGCGAGCATGGTCTTGCCCGAACCGGGCGGACCGATCATCAAGACATTGTGCGCGCCGGCCGCGGCTACCTCCAGCGCGCGGCGCGCGGCGGATTGGCCACGCACATCGCGAAAATCCGGCAGGCTGGTATCCTCGGCGGGATTCACGCTGGTGGAGGGCGAGGCCGGCTGGAAACCGTCCGGCTCATTCAAGAACTTCACAACCTCGGAAAGATGGCGCATGCCGAAGACGCGCACGCCGGATGCGACGGAGGCTTCGGCGGCGTTGTCGGCGGGCACCAGCAGGTTCGCGATGCCGGTGCGTCCCGCGCAGACGGCCATCGATAACGCGCCACGCACCGGGCGCAAGCCGCCATCCAGGGACAGCTCGCCTATGAACATGTTCTTGTCCGAGCGAGCCACCGCGCCCATCGCGCCCAGTATGCCGAGCGCCATCGGAAGATCGAAGCCCGCGCCTTCTTTCCGGACATTGGCGGGCGCAAGGTTGATGGTCACGGATTTGCTTGGATAGCCGAATCCGGAATTGATCAGCGCGGACTTGATCCGCTGGCGGCTCTCGCGCACCGCCGTGTCGGGCATGCCCACCATGATGAAATCCCGCGGGCCGGGGTACATGTCCACTTCAACGTCGATCAGGTGCGCGTGAATTCCGAATACAGCGGCGCTGCGGACGCGGAATAGTGCCATGTCTTGAGATGTAGTGCCGCGAGGACGGAAATACTCTCTTACGGAGCCGCGCGCGTCAGCAAGCGTGTGCGGGATGCGGGCGTGGAATCACTTGCTGTCGTTACGCTTCCTTACGGGCGCGGCACCGTGCGGGCGTGCCGGTCATGGCGGGCGTGCCGCGAAGGCGGTTGCCGGGAACCGCGGGTGTCCGGGAACCGCAGACCCCCGGGAACCACTAACCCAGCCCCCGCCCCACAACTCACCGATCTGCCAGAATACTGATTGCGGAGGGGTTCAGGAATGCAATTGCGCGTGCTCGCGTTTGTGTTAGCGGGGGGGAAAGGCACCCGCCTGTATCCGCTGACCAAGGAACGCGCTAAACCGGCGGTCCCGTTCGGCGGACGCTACCGCATCGTCGACTTCGTACTCAGCAACCTGTTCAACTCGGGCATTTATTCCACCTACGTGCTGGTTCAGTTCAAGAGCCAGAGCCTGCTGCAGCACCTGCGCGAGGGCTGGGAGGCGTCCAGCTTGCTGCGCAATCACTTCATCACTCCGGTGCCGGCGCAAATGCGGTCACCCGGTGAGGACTGGTATCGCGGCACGGCTGACGCCATCTACCAGAACATCAATCTGATCGAACAGGCCGAGCCGCACCTCGTGGTCATCTTCGGCGCCGACCATATTTACCGCATGAACATTCGCGACATGGTGGAATTCCACGTGGACCGCGGCGCGCAGGTAACCGTCTCGGCGATTCCGGTGGAGAAGGAGCAAGCGTCCGAGTTCGGCGTCATCGAAACCACCGCCGACGGATCCATCAGCGGCTTTCATGAGAAGAAGCCCGACGCGCCCACCATGCCCGGCGATCCCAACCGCGTTTACGCGTCCATGGGTAATTACATTTTCTCCACCAAGGTGCTGCTGGATGAACTGTACGCGGACGCGGCGCGCGAAGAGAGCTCGCACGACTTCGGCCGCGATATTTTGCCGGGCTTGATCGGCCGCGCGGATATGTACGCTTATGATTTCCAGACCAACCGCATCCCCGGCGATCCCGCGGGCGCGCCCTTTTATTGGCGCGACGTGGGAACCATAGACGCGTACTTCGACGCCAACATGGACCTGCGGGAAGTCTCGCCGGAGTTGAACCTGTACAACCGCCAGTGGCCGCTGCGTACGGCCGGATATTCCGACGCGCCCGCGAAGTTCATTTTCGATTACGAAGGCCGCCGCGGGCAGGCGCTCAATTCCATCGTGTCGGGAGGAACCATTCTGTCGGGCGGCCTGGTTCGCGGTTCGGTGCTGGGACGCGGCGTCAAGGTGCACTCCAATGCTTACGTAGAGGACTGCGTGATCTTCGACAATTGCGACATCGGGCGGCGCGCGCGCGTGCGGCGCGCGATCCTGGATAAGAACGCGCATGTTCCCGAAGACGCCACCATTGGATACGACCTGGAGCGCGACCGCGAGCTGTACCACGTGACGGACAGCGGGATCGTGGTGGTGGAAGGGCACCGCTCGCCCGTGGATATTTCGAGCGTCATTATTTAGGACAGCGGCGTGGCTGTCGAATTGCACTGAAAGCCAGCGACGCCTATGCAGAATGCTGGTTGGTACGTCTGGGAACCGCCGGGAAAAAGCTTTACGGTCCTGCTCGGCCTGGACTTGCTGGACCGGCTGAAAGCCTTTCTAGAGAAGGATTTCGCGGAGGGGCGAGAGGCGGGCGGGGTGCTGCTGGGCCGCAGCGATGTGGCGGCCGGAAGGGCGCCCATACTGACCGTAGACGACTTTCTGCCGCTGGAATCCGACCGCCGGCACGGCGATTTCTACAGTGTTACCGGTAAAGACCGGCAGTTGCTGCGCACCCAACTGTCACAGCCCGCGGGTCCTCGGGAGAGCTCGCCGGTCGGATTTTTCCGCTCCCACCTGCGCCCCGGTTTATCGCTGGACTCCTCGGATTTCTCCATCATGCGCGAGTTTTTCCCCGCAGCCGATCGGGTGGCGTTGCTGGTGAGCTGGAATCCCGCGCCGCGCGGCGGCTTTTTCTTGTGGGAGAACGGGGCCATCCGCGGCCACGCCGCCGGCCTGCAGTTTCCTCTGGACCGCGACGCCCTGGAGAGCGGCGGCTTCACTTTGATTCGCGATCCCGCGCCGGTAATGCTCGCGCGCAAGGCAGCTCCCCCTCCGCAACCCGCAAGCCGCGCGCAACGTCTGATCTGGGGCACGCTGGGCGCGCTAATGTTCCTGACCGCGGGACTTTGGTATTGGAGTGTCGCGCGGCCTGATCAGCGTCCCGCCGCCGCGCCATCGCAAGTGGAGTTAAACGTTCAAAAGGCGGGCAGAGCGTAGCGCCTCTCTTGGACACCGACGCTGGCCGCCATACGCCGCGCTAAGAGCGGGATTGTGTGGATCAAGGACGGCGGAGTGCCGCGCCGGATGGATCTGGATGCGGCGGAATTGGCGCGAGGCAGCGCCTTGTACGTGCCGCTCTCGAACGATGTGGATTTTCGTTTGGAACTGATTGGGGCCGGCGAGAATATGACCGCCGCCGTTCGCAGCGTGTCGCCCCAATCCGATGCCGCTCCGGCGGTGGCCGCTCCGGCGGTGGCCGCTCCGCCGCCAGCGGTGGCGGCTAAGCCCGCGGAGAAGCCATCGCCCACCGCCAAACGCGAGGAGCGCCGGGTGGAAACCCCGCCTCGGACTGGGGTGGCGGATCGCGCCGCTGCGCCTCCGTCACCGCCTCCATCCATCCCGGCGCCGCCTCCCGTGGAGACTTCCGCGCCGGTGCCTAAAGCGCCGGCGCCGGCCGCCGCTGAGAATGTACGTCCTCCGGAGCAGCCGGCCGCTTCGCCCTGGCGGCACTTCACGCGCCGGCCGTCCACCGTGACCGTGAGTTATCAGCCGGCGCCCGAACCACTGGTGCGGCGTACGCTCAACAAAGTTCCGGGCGTGCACCTGATCGAGAAGGTTCCCGGTGTGCACATGATTGAGCGCCTGGCGCGAATCGACAATGAAAATTTCGTGCCGCCCGCTCCCATTGCGAGTCCGATGCCGCAAGTGCCGGCGGGGGTGGCGCGCGATTTGCCGGGCGAGCATCGCATCGACTTCCGGGCGGACATCAATAAGCATGGAGGTCTCGCCGATCTTGAATTGCTCTCGCAGGGATCCGACCCGCGGCTCGCGGACCTGGCGGCCCACTCGCTGGAACGCTGGCGTTTCGAGCCCGCCCGGGTGAAAGGCCGCGAGGTACCGGGCGCGCTGATTGTGAGCTTTAGAATTCGCAACCCCGAGTTCTGACCGCTGGGCGATCTCTAACGGCGATTCTTGCGCAGCTGTTCACAGCCATTCTTCTTATGATTTATCGAATCCGCTAATGTTCGCGCCTCGTCTTCACGAAACGGACCAATAAGAAATCCGTTGCCGGTGATCGGGTCTTGGATCTTGGGCGTATTGATGATTCGTCCGTTGACGAGGAAGGCGATTCTCTTGCCGATGTGGCTTGCGGTAAACGTTTGGACGCGCTTTGCACTGTCGGGCGTCATAGTGACATTGAGTACAATCTGGCTTTCCGTCAGAGACACATTCGCAGTGGTGAAATCGTGAATGGTTAGCAGCGGTTTTTCAGTGAGGGAAATGAGCTTCCCTCCGTTAGAAGCGATATGTCGGCTGGCATCCTTGGGGTTGTCGGCAACGATGCTGACTTCCATCGTCGGGCAGCCCGGAGGAATCACAGCAGACGCGCCCGTCTGTGCGCTGAGTGCCCAGCAAGTAATTGACACGGTTAAAAACGCAAGCATCCTCATTATTGTGAGTTCTGGCCGCTGGGCGATGCGAAGCTGTTTACCCCGTAGCAGGCCGGCTGGCCGGCCCTCCATTCGAAACTTTTGAGATCACGATTCCCGCCGCCACTACCACCACGCAACCGATGACGTTGTACCACAGGAACGAAATATTCGTGAGCCGGTTGGCGGCAAAGATGGCGGCCTCGCCCGCGATGACGCCGTAGAATGCG
>JAYTVY010000452.1:0-5223 GCA_043743755.1 Bryobacterales bacterium
GTTGTCGACTTGTACGCCGCCAAGCTGAAGTGTCCGATCCATCGAATCCGACCAGGCCCCCCGCTACGGCGCCGTAAATCCCGTCAGCGGATTTCCGTAAAATGCATTCGTCTTCCACGCCGTTGCGTCCCACGTCTCCTGCGTCCCGATCACTTGCACCGGCACGATAACCCGATCGCTTCCCAGCTTATTCGCGGTCGCGATTCCGTTGTCGAATTTCCCGCTCGCATCCACTTGAAACTTGATCGACCGCGCCAGGTGGCCCACCAGCAGTGCTTTCACCTCGTAGTCGCCGGGATTCTTGCTCAGCGAAAAGTTGGGTTCGTACCCTTCGTCCTCCGGCGGAGCTGTCGGGTACACTCCCAGGAACTGGCAATCCGCAAAGCTCCATTGAGCCTTCTTCGGATTCCAATCCGACGGACCATTTCCCGGGACTTCGCACTTGGCGATGTCCTTGCCTTTGTAAAACAGGTGGGATTCCACTTCCGCCGGATTGCCGTGGTACCAAAAAATCACGTGCAGGAACAATTGATTCGAATGGCCGCTGTCTTTCTCGAAGAACAGATAGCCGATCGGTATCCGCCAGTCGTCGTCCGCGAAAAATTCGCTCGCCGTCACTTGATACTTGGGGCCGGAATTGCGAGGCGGCGGAGTCTTTCCCACCTTGGCCTTTCCTGTGAACAGCGTCAAGTTAGTCCCCGAAAGCTCATTGCGCATGCGGATCGTAAACCCAACCACGCCGGTATAGTCCACCGCCTTCTCGTTGGAGATTGTTTCGCCGCCGCACTGTGCCTTCCACCAGTGGCCCGCTTGGGTCTCGCCCGCGCGGCAATCGAAGCTCACCCAGGGATTCTTGCCGGGCAGAGTAAATTCCACTGTGAGGTGACTTCCGCTCGCGATGGGTCCGTTAACGCGATATTCGATGGATGGCGCCCAGCCAGGCTTTTCATACGGGCCCTTTACGTTTCCGGTCTGGAACCCTATCCGAATCGAATCCTTCGCGATGGTTGGTTCCTCCGCGGCCGCCACGCTGTTTCCGAAGACCGCCAGCATGGCCGATACGGCAACCGGAAGAGATAACGCGATTACACGGGTCTGTCTTCTCGTTCGCATTTCGCAGCTCCTTTGGTGTGCCCGGATTTCCCGGAGATACGGCATTTGAGAGTCTAGTATACACGCGCTTTCCTGGCCGCATTCGGAAGCCCGCCGCGCCTATGAAAGCCGCTGGAATAACTTCAATAACCGACGCGGTCCAGCTCCGTCGCCAGAATTCCCGCCACTGCGGCTACATTCGGCTCGTGCAGCATCGAGAGATGATCGCCCGGCACATCGTGGAATTCACTGCGCGGTGAGAGCTGCGTCCAGGGCGGTTTCTGGTCGCCGTCCGGACGCTCGGCCGCCCACAAATGCACCATGCGGCCGGACCACGGCGTCGGACGCCAGCTCCGCAGCGCCTGATCGAACGCGTCGGCGTGGCTCGGCGGCTTTCCACTGCGTGACCGGCCGGCCGCCTCGCGCACACTCTTGACGCGCGTCATTACGGCGTTGCGCAGCGCTTGCGGTCCCCGCCGCGCGGTCCTCGACGCCAGATGCGCCACCTTCCTCGCGATGCCTTGCGGGGCCAGAATCTCGCGCGCGTCGAACAGCGCCACAAACGAAACCGGCGCGCCGCTTTGTTCCAGTTGCCGCGCCATCTCCAGCGCCACGATCCCCGCGCCGCACCAGCCCGCCAATGCATACGGACCCTCAGGCCGATAACGCCGCAGCGCCTCCACGCAAGCGCTGGCGATCTGCTCGATGGTCCGCCCCGGCGGTTCCTGCTCCAGAAAAGGAACGCGGATCCCCAGCACCGGCCGCTCCCCGCCCAGATGCCGCGCCAGATCCCGGCACTCCAGACCGGGCGCCACCAGCACCAACGGAACACCGCGGCCGTTTGGTTGAACCGGCAATACGTCGGCCACTTGCGCGGATAGCCGGTCCGCATCGAACAGCGCGGCGGCCATTTGCGCCACCGTCGGCGCATACAGGAAAATCGCCGGCGATACTTCCTCCAGCCCCAGCGCCGCGCACATGTCCGCAAGGCAGCGAAGCGCCGTCAGGGAATCGCCGCCCAGGTCGAAAAACGAATCGTGGATCCCGATGTTTTCAACGCCCAGATTCGTGCGCCAGATCTCCGCGATCTTCTCCTCCGTCCCGTTTCGCGGCGCTGCGATTTCGCAGGCCGCCTGCGCGCTATCCAGCGTGTTTTGCTCCAGGATGTTCAGCCCGCCGTCCAGGAACAGCGCACGGCAGGCGCTCCGCTGCAGCTTGCCGCTCGAGGTCTTCGGGATGCTGCCCGGCGCCGCCAGCGCCACCGCATGCGCCGCCACTTCATGCTCCTCGAACACCGCGCGTCGAATGCTCCGGATGATCTCGTCCAAGCCGGCCTGATTTAAATCTCGCAGCTCTTGCACAATTGCCAGGCGTTCCCCGTTTTTCGTTTCCACTGAGAACGCCGCCGCGCAGCCGGGCCGTAGCGCCTTGTGCGATGCTTCCACCGTCAGTTCAAAATCCTGCGGATAGTAGTTGCGCCCTCGCAGAATAATCAGATCCTTCAGCCGGCCGGTGACGAAGAGTTCTCCTCCGTCGAGGAACCCCAGGTCTCCGGTTCGTAGATACGGCCCTTCACCGGTATCCCGCCGGACCGCCCCGAACGTCCGCTGGGTCTCCTCCGGCTTATTCCAATAGCCTTGTCCCACGTTCGGGCCTGTCACCCATACTTCGCCCACTTGCCCGGGCTCGCATGCGCAATGGCTTTCCGGATCGACGATGGTCATGCTCTGCCTTGCGGGCGCCGTTCCCAGGCTGACAAAAGCGTGCCCCGCGCCTTCATCCAGCGAATCCTCGAGCGCGATCCGGTTCCGCGCGAGTTCCGCATCTCGCACCCGCAGCAAGCGGGGATTGCGCGACATGGATACAAACACCGTCGCCTCCGCCAGTCCGTAGCCGCCCACGAATGTCTCGCGTCGAAACCCGGAGGGTCCAAATGCGTCCATAAAGCGATCAATCGTATCCGGACGAATCGGCTCGCCCCCGTTATCCGCCGCGTACCAGTTCGAGAGATCCAGGCCCGCGCGATCTTCGGCCGTTACCCGGCGCATGCAGAGCTCATACGCAAAGTTCGGCGCGGCGCTCCCCACATTCTTGTGCCGCGAAATCGCTCGCAGCCAGCGCACCGGCTTCTGCAGAAACGCGTCTGGCGGCATCAGGATACTCGGGGCGCCCAGGTACACCGCCAGCGCCACGTGCCCGAATAATCCCAGGTCGTGCGCCAGCGGCACCCAACTGACAAAGGTGTTTTGATCCGAATACCCAAATGCGTCTCGCATCATCGCCAGGTTCGCCAGCACATTGCGGTGGCTCAGCATCACGCCGCGCGGCGCGCTGGTGGATCCGGATGTATATTGCAGCACCGCCAGCCGCTCCGGATCCGCAACTTGCGGGCGCCAATCCGCCGCCTGCGCATCGGGAATGCTTTCCGAGGCGATCCAGCGAACATTCTTCAGCGCGGGATGCCGCGGGATCAACTCTTCGATCGCCTTCAAGTACCCGGGCGTGGTCAGCGCAACCACCGGCCGTGCGTCTTCAATGATGGTCCGCAAGCGGGAAACCGTGCGCTCCATGCGCGCGGCGTCCAAAGGATACGCCGGTACGGCGGTGACCCCCGCATACAGGCACCCGAAAAAAGCCGAGATGAACTCCAGCCCCGAAGGATACAGCAGCAGCGCGCGTTCGCCCGGCTGCGCCATCCCCTCCAGCCATCCGCCAATAGCCCGCGCGCGCGCATCCAGCGCCGCGTAACTTAACCGGTCCCCTGATTTTTCGCCATCGATAAGAAATTCAAAAGCCAGCCGTTCAGGCTGTTCATCCGCGCGCCGCCGAAGTATTGAGACAAGGTTCATAATGCGTGTGTTCTTCTTAGTGTACGATCCACTCAAGAGGAGCGTGCTATGCCTAAAGCAGTTCCAGCCGCTATCGCGGTACTGGCCGTACTATATGCCGCTGATACCAAACCAGGTGCCGCCTCATACATCAGCAGCGCCGATGTGGAATCCACGCTGCGGCGTGCGCCTGAAAACAGCGTCACCGATCAGCAGATTCGCGTGATTGACCTCGGCCAAACGAATGTCGCGATTGGCGCCGTGTACCGGTCGGCCAAAGCGCCGCAGTTGGCCGTCGAGCATGATCGGACCACCGAGATTTATCACAT
The DNA here is from genome assembly GCA_043743755.1 of Bryobacterales bacterium. GTDB lineage: Bacteria > Acidobacteriota > Terriglobia > Bryobacterales > Bryobacteraceae > JALYHQ01. The sequence goes on from JAYTVY010000452.1 coordinate 4,250, forward strand.
CCTGGATGGCTCGGGCACGCTGGTTACCGGTGGCAGCATCGTGAATCCCGAACGCCGCGGCCCCGAGCATCCATCCATCAAACTGAACGGCCCCAGCGTGAATGGTACGTCGCTCGCCAACGGCGAAAGCCATCGCGTTGGCCCCGGCGACGTGGTCGTGATCCCCGCCGGCGTTGGCCACTGGTTCAGCGCCATCGATGGATCCATCCGCTACCTGGTAATCCGCGTCCCCAAGTAACACCGGGCCATGCGCTGTCCCTACAATAAAGCCATGGCCCAACTCGCCCTCATCTACGGCATGCGTCTCATCCCCGCCGACGAACTCGAATCCGTCACCGAAGCCGAGATCTCCCTCAAGAACGGGCGCAAGGCGCGCGTCTCCATGCATCTGATCGAAGGCGGCGAAGAGGAGATCCGCAAACAGCTCATGACCTCGCTGGACGCTTTCTTCGAGTTCTATCCGGAAATCTGACGGTGCGCCGCAGAGATTTTCTTTACACCGCGTCGGCCCCCTTGTTCGGCCAGGGCGTGGCCACCCGCGGCGTCAAGCCGCTCCCGCGCGGCAAGCCCTCGGGTCTTCCCTTTCGTTCGCGCCTCACCGATATCGCCGCGCAAGCCGGCCTCACGGCGCCGGTGATTTACGGCGGCGTGGATCGCAAGGATTACATCCTCGAAACCGTCGGCTGCGGATGTGCTTTCGTCGATTACGATAACGACGGCTGGCTCGATATTTTCGTGCTCAGCGGTACTCGCACGCAGAACGCGCCGGCCGGCGCCACCAACCGCCTGTACAAGAACAATCGCAACGGCACGTTCACCGATGTCACCGAAAAGGCGGGCTTGCACCGCACTGGATGGGCTTCGGCCGTCTGCGTCGGCGACTACAACAACGATGGGTTTGAGGATCTGTTCCTCACTTACTGGGGCCACAATGTGCTCTATCGCAACAACGGCGACGGCACTTTCACCGACGT
>JAYTVY010000453.1:0-1964 GCA_043743755.1 Bryobacterales bacterium
CCAGGGGCAGCACCCACAGAAACGGTATGGGCGCCACATTCTGGCTGAGCACCGTGGTCAATGCCAGCAGCAGTCCGGACGGACAGGCCGCCAGCAGGATCCAGAATGCGAAGTGCTTCCAGCCGGGTGGAATTCCCGGCTCAGTGCCGGCGTCCGCGAGGGCCTCTCTCACCCGGCCGGCCATCTTCCATGCCGCGGCCACGCAGAGCAACGCGAACAGCACGTAGGCGCCCGACCACATCCAAGCCTGCGAGCGCGCCGCCAGCGCAGGCTCCACGATTGCCGGATAGCTCAGCAGCGCCAGCATGGATCCCAGGTTCGAGAGGGCGAACAAGCGGTATGGAATCGCGCCCGGCCGCACCGCGACAAACCAGGTTTGCAATAAAGGTCCGGTGGCGGAAAGAAGCAGGTAGGGCAGCCCGATGGTGGCCGCCAGCACGCCCACGATTCTCAGCGTCGGATCGCCCGCCCCCGCGGGTTTCCACGCCGCCGAAGGGATGACCGGCAGCATCGCGAGGCTGGCCAGCAGCAGCAGGGTATGGATCAGAGCCTGACGCCGGGGCGTTAACCGCGATATTCCATGCGCGTATAGATATCCAAGCAGCAGCGAGAGCTGAAAGTAGACCAGGCAGGCGCTCCACACCGCGGCCGATCCACCAAACCACGGCAGAATCATCTTGCCGATCATGGGCTGGACCAGAAACAGGAGAAACGCGCTCAGGAAAATTGTGACGGCATAGACCAGCATGGCGGGGCTAAGCCGCAATCATCGCACAGGGCATGATGAGCCGGGTCGCCGGCATCATATCCCTCCCCCAGCCATGCTACACTTTGCAGTTTGAAGCTAGCCCCCGTCGACTACCTGATCCTGTCGCTGTATTTCGCGTTCGTCCTGGGCATTGGATGGATAGTGAAGCGGCGCGTCAAGACGTCCAGCGAGTTCCTTACCTCCGGACGATCCGTTCCGGTCTGGATCACGTCGCTGGCATTCATCGCCGCCAATCTGGGGGCGCAGGAAGTGATTGGGATGTGCGCGTCGGGCGCCAAGTACGGCATCATGACCGCGCACTTCTATTGGATCGGCGCGGTGCCCGCAATGCTTTTCGTGGGCGTCTTCATGATGCCGTTCTACTATGGCAGCCGGGCCCGCAGCGTTCCCGAATACCTTAAGCTACGCTTCGACGAAAAGACGCGCGCCTTTAACGCCGTTACGTTCGCGATCATGACGCTGTTCTCCAGCGGCATCTCGATGTACGCCCTGGGATTGCTCTTACACCTGGTGCTGGGATGGAACTTTACCAATAGCGTTCTGCTTTCGGCGGCCATCGTGCTGGTGTACACCTTCCTGGGCGGACTCACCAGCGCGATTTATAACGAAGTCCTGCAATTTTTCTTGATCGTGCTGGGAGTCGCGCCCCTGGCGGCGCTCGCGGTCTGGCGTTCCGGCGGCTGGGCCGGCATGGCCACGCGCTTGCCCGCCGAACTAACGCATACCTGGCAATACGCCACGAACTCGACGCAGAACCCGATGGGCGTCGAGATCTTTGGGCTGGTGGCCGGACTCGGATTCGTGCTCTCTTTTGGGTACTGGTGTACCGACTTCCTGGTGGTGCAGCGCGCCATGGCGGCCGAATCCATGTCGGCCGCACGGCGCACGCCGCTGATTGCCGCATTCCCGAAGATGTTCATGCCCTTCGTGGTGATCATTCCCGGAATCGCCGCGCTGGCGCTCGCGAAAATGGGCGTCGGTTACGCGATTCCTACAAAAGCCGACGGCGGGCCCGATTACGATCAGGTGCTCACCACTCTCATGGCCCAGTTCTACCCGTCCGGGATGCTCGGCCTGGGCTTGACGGCGCTGATGGCTTCGTTCATGTCAGGAATGGCGGGAAACGTCACGGCGTTCAATACGGTCTTCACTTACGACCTGTATCAGGGATACATCCGCAAGAAGGCTCCGGATG
>JAYTVY010000454.1:0-10408 GCA_043743755.1 Bryobacterales bacterium
CTCACTTCGTTTTGGATGGCTTCGAACTCCAGCCGCTTCTCTGGCTTAACCTTGTAAATTGTGATGTAGTTCCATTCAGGTCCCTTGGGAGCTTTGTCCTGGGCCGGAAGCATCGACACCAGCGCGGACAGAACGACGCCGAGCCGGAAGAAACTGTTGCGCAGTATTCGAACACGCATGAAACACTCCTCGTACAGCTAATTGTGGATCTGAGTGATTCTACGCGAACCCGCGAGGTAGTGGGTCAGTTTGAATTTTGGCGAGTCGAGCCATGGCTCACGCGCAGCATTTTATGATGGCATTCGCGTATCGGAGCACTTCGCTGGAGTTCTCTGGGGTATCGTAGGGCGTTTCCCATATGGTCGCATGGTTCCCGTTGTGCTCGATTGACAGGCCAATAGCGTTCAGCTTTGCGACCGTAACTTTAATGGCACCGTAACCGAAACCCAACGCGACAGCTTCTTCGTAGGTATGGGATACCGACAGGCCATGGATGTCTGGATGTGAATGCGTTGGCGGTCGCCTACGGAAGGCGTCAGGCATGATCCGCCCCTTTTGTATCCACTTCCGGTTTCTTAACGCCCTGTAGACGAACTCGCCGGACCAGTCGCCTGGCACACGCTAAGCATGACCCCTGTGCAACCAAGCAAGCCTTTGTACTAAGATGTTGCCAGTGGGAGCGGCGACAAAATGGTATTCTCCGAGAGAAGCTTCTGGGGTAGTTCCAAAATCTAGGCGAGTGGGGCGGTCATCTGAAAAGCTGGTGGCTCGTAACATCCGGTTTCCTTCTCGCCACGTGATACTGATCTCGCCAGAGTATGCGATGACATCCCCCAGTTCTATTTCCTGCCGCTGAGCTTTTGAAGCAGCGGCAATCAGCCCCTTGATGTCATCGATTGCTTTCTGTTTAGGCGGTACTTCGTCGGCTTCAAGGTTTTCTGGAAGAGTACATTCTTCAATGAGTTCATCGAGGGACTTTTCCCCAAGAAGCATGATGAAGGTACCGGCGGAAAACGTCGCAGATGTGGAGACGGCCGGAACGTAGAACGTCCGCTGCTGGGGTCCAGTACCAGACACACCAATACCGGCAACAATTATAGACGCGACCGACGCGACCGAAGCAGAGGTCTTCATTTCTTTGTTGGCTCCGCCAACGCGACTTTTTGTGCTTCCTCTATGGAGTTAATTTTGTCCTGAAGCCAATCAATCGTGGACTTTGCGAGAGCGACGTCCATGACGATGCCCACTTCAACTTCTCGTACTGGAGCGCGAGACGCGTTAAATGACTCTGGGGGCATGCTCCGGTTATGCTCGTCAAGTTGTAGCGTCGAGGAAATGGGGAGTGCCGGTTTGTCCACGAAGATTGCCAAGTAAATGTCGCCCTGGATCGTAGCTCCCCCGTAAATTCCACTGGCATGGATGTTCCGGTACCCAGGACTCCTCTCATAGCTGAACGTCACCTTGCCCTTGCCGCGCTTATCTAGTGTGCCCATTTTTGTTCTCGATTGTTCCAGCCCCGTTCCATCTTGCTCGGTTGGCCTTCAGCGCTATTTCCTTGCGACGTTCCGGCGATAGCTTCGCCGCTCTTGCCGGGCCGCCGATTTTTCCTCCAGCTCGTTTCTTTTCAGTATCTCCTTTGCCTTCAGTAGTTAGCCCCTTCACGATTCGGAACGCGTTCGTGTTAAGATCCATAGGTCCTACACAACTTTCCCTTCTCTTATAAAGACGTGGTCCGCAGGCAAGGTAGTTCTCCTAGATCTTGCCATGGCGTAACATTTAACGCAATACCACGAACCACTTATCCCAGCTTCTATTTGACCATTTTACTTGACATCTTGGATGTAGTCAAGTAAAATGGTCAGTATGAATCAGCTAACAACTGCGAAGCGCTCCCAAGTGGTCGCCTGTCTGGTTGAAGGCTGTTCCGTTCGGGCCACTGTCCGCATGACCGGGGTCGCCAAGAATACTATTGCGAAGCTTTTGGTGGAACTAGGCGCGGCGTGCATTAGCTACCAAGACGAGCACCTACGAAACCTGTCCTGCAAGCGGGTTCAGGTAGACGAGTGTTGGGCATTTTGTTATGCCAAGGCTAAGAATGTCACGCCTGAAATCGCAGCGAAGAAGCCCTGCGCTGGCGACGTTTGGACCTGGGCGGCAATTGATGCCGATACGAAATTGATTCCGTCCTGGATCGTTGGCCCGCGTGATGGCGTTACCGCCAGAATCTTTGTGAATGATCTTGCAGGCCGTCTCGCTGATCGTATCCAGCTTACGAGCGATGGACTCGCTGTTTACCTGAAGGCCGTTGAGCACGCATTCCAGGGCGATGTGGACTACGCGCAACTGGTGAAAGTCTACAACGAGACTTCCGAAGGGCAGAAGCGCTACAGTCCTGCTGAGTGCATCGGCTGCGAACGTAAAGCCATCGTTGGCTATCCCGATCCGGAGCATGTGAGCACCAGCTATATCGAACGCGCAAACCTGACCATGCGAATGGGGATGCGCCGCTTTACTCGCTTGACTAATGCGTTCTCCAAGAAGATTGAGAACCACACCGCTGCGATTGCGCTTCACATGATGCACTACAATTTTGTGAGAATCCATCAAACGCTCCGCACTACCCCAGCAATGGCCGCTGGCGTGACGAATCGACTCTGGGAAATAGGAGACATCGTCGCTCTTCTGGATCAGGAAAATTCAAACTGACCCACTACCCGCCGTGGAAAGCAACATCGATGGGGGTGAGCAACCCTCTTGGGCCAAAGGGCACCGGATTCTCACCCCAGCAACGAGCCGATCGTCGCAATTCGATAGTACAGCGAAGTGCGCCTAAGGGTCGATACGGGAGATCACGTAGGGGTTTGTAAACTCTTTCAATCCCGGCTCATCGCTTACCGCCTGGTTTTCTTAGCGTGGTTGATGGTGCCCCTGCAGTTCTTGGCCCCGCACTTGCAGGGCACCACCAAGACATCGGACGGGTAGTGATAATCCACCAGCAGTTCTTCGCCTTTGCGGATTCTTCGTTTGCTGTAATACAAGATGTGACCTCGCATCACCCGCGTCATCAGGTTGGGCGCACAAGAGTGATTGATGAACTCGGCCCCGCTGCCGCCCGAGGCGCCGTCGATGCACCAGTAGTTGTCCAGCGTGAAAATGTAGTTGAGGCGCCGGCCCAGCCGAATCTTGGTTTCCTTGCGGTTGATCTTCTCGCCCGCGTACTCGATCACCTTGCGGTTGGCGGGAATGTTCTGTTCAGCGTAAACTCCGAACCGGTGAATGCCGGAGTTGGCCACGCGCAGCGCGAAGCAAGTGTACCGGGGATCGATTTCAGGCGGGCTTTTTCTTGATGACATCGATCAGCTCTTGGACGGATGCAGCGCTCTTGTTCAAGGCCGTCTGTTCATCCGGCTGGAGCTTGATCTCGTACACTTTCTCGATTCCCCGCGCGCCCAGCTTTACCGGCACGCCCACGAAGAGACCGTGGATTCCGTATTCGCCTTCGAGGTACGCCGCGCAAGGCAGCACTTTCTTCTTGTCCTTGAGAATCGACTCCACCATTTCGACGGCGGCCGCGGAAGGCGCGTAATAGGCGCTGCCGGTTTTGAGATAGCGGACGATCTCCGCGCCGCCATCGCGGGCGCGCTGCACCAGGCGGTCAATCGCGGCTTGATCCAGCAGCTCTGTTAACGGGATGCCGGATACGCTGGTGAGGCGTACCAGCGGGACCATGGTGTCGCCGTGGCCGCCCAGCACCATGGCGGTGACGTTGGACATGGAAACGCCGAGCTCCTGCGCGATGAAGGTCCGAAAGCGCGCCGTATCCAGCACGCCGGCCATTCCGATCACACGGTTCTTGGAAAACTTGGACACCTGGTAAGCCGCCCAGCACATGGCGTCCAGAGGATTCGTCACCAGGATCAGGATGGCGTTGGGCGAATACTTCACCGACTTCTCGGTGGCGTCCTTCACCACGTCGTAATTTTTCATCAGCAGATCGTCGCGGCTCATGCCCGGAGTGCGCGGGAAGCCGGCGGTGATCACCACGATGTCCGAGTTGGCGGTAGGCTCGTAATCGCTCGCGCCGGTCAGCAGCACGTCATAGCCTTCCACCGGCCCCGATTCCAGCAGATCCAGCGCCTTGCCCTGCGGAACGCCGTCCACCACGTCCACCAGCACTACGTCCGCCAGTTCCTTGCCGGCGATGCGGAGGGCGCAATTGGCCCCCACGTTCCCCGCACCCACCACGGTTACTTTTTTTCGCATAGAATTTTCAAGGTAGGACACCAGTCAGTGACTAGTCAAGCGAAGCGGCGGGAAAGGTTGTCACTTGAGCAAGTACTTTGAGGATTTCGAACTGGACGTCACCGAGAAATCGCGCGGGCGGACCATCACCGAGGCCGATATCGTGAATTTCGCGGGGCTCTCCGGGGACTTCGTCGAGCTGCACATGAATGCGGCGCGCGCGGCCGAAGGGCCGTTCGGCCAGCGGATCGCGCACGGGGCCCTGGTGTTCAGCGTCTCCACCGGCCTGATGGTGCAGATGAGCGACATCAATGACACCGTGCTGGCGTTTTATGGCGTCGACAAGCTGCGCTTCACGCGGCCTGTGTTTATCGGCGACACGGTTCACGTAGTAAAGAAAGTGATCGCCAAGGACTCCAAAGGAGCCGGACGCGGGTTGGTGACCTTTGACACCGCGGTGCTCAATCAGAAGGGCGAGGCGGTGCTGGTGTTTCAAGACAAGCTGCTGCTCAAGGCCCGCCAGTGAAGGAACTTGACGGCATCGTCGTTCTGGATCTCACGCGGTTGTTGCCGGGAGGGGTGGCCAGCGCGTGGATGGTGGAGCATGGCGCGCGCGTCATCAAAGTGGAGCAGCCCGGCTCGGGCGATTATGCACGCACCATGAATTGGCCCGTATTTTCCCGGACCAATGCAGGCAAACAAAGTGTAGCCGTCGATTTGAAAAATCCGCGCGGGCGCGAGGCGTTTCTGCAGCTTGCGGAACGCGCCGATGTGCTGATGGAAGGCTTTCGTCCCGGCGTGATGGCTCGGCTCAAACTTTCCTATCGGGATCTAGAGACTGCGCTGCCGCGGCTGATTTACATCAGCCTTACCGGATATGGGCAGACTGGACCATACGCCGATCTGGCCGGGCATGACATCAACTACATGGCGCTGGGCGGCGTGCTGGGTCTGAACCTGCCGGTGATTCCGGGGGTGCAAATCGCGGACCTGGTGGGCGGATCCATGCAAGTGGTGCAAGGCCTCCTTCTGGCGCTTCTGGGGCGGCAGGCGACGGGGGCGGGCCGCCACGTCGATGTCTCGATGACACAAGGGGTGACGTCATTGCTGACGGTGCCGCTGGCTTCGTTTTACGAAACCGGCCAGGAGCCTGCCACCGGAGTGGGACGGCTGGGTGGAAGCCTCGCCTGCTACAACCTCTACCAGGCGGGCGACGGCCGCTGGCTGGCCGTGGGCGCGCTGGAGCCGAAGTTTTGGGGCGCGCTATGCACCCGGCTAGGCTGTACCGAGCTGATTCCATCGCTGTATGGAGATGATGAGGCCCAGCGGCGATCCAAGACGCGGCTCTCCGCGATTTTTCGGACTAAATCGGCCGAAGCCTGGTTTGAGGAACTGCGCTCGGAGGATTGTTGCGTGACTCCAGTGCGCACGGTGGGCGAAGTGGCGGGCGAAAATCCTCAACCTCCTCTCGCTCCGCCGCCGCAACTTGGCCAGCATACGCGCCAGTTGCTGGCGGAGTCCGGCCTGGCGGAATCCGCCATTGACGAATTGCTGCGCGACGGAGCCGTCGCGTGAACGCCCTCTACTGCCTGCGCCGCGCGCGCATGTATCACGGGGATCGGGTCGCCATAGACTACGAAGACCGGCGGACCACCTATCGCGAATTCGGCGCGCAGGTGGATTGCTCGGCTCGCAAGTTGGCTGCCCTGGGTCTGCGTAAAGAAGACCGGGTCGCGGTATGGATGCTGAATTCGCCGGAGTATCTGGATCTGTTCTTCTCAATCGCGATGGCGGGCGGAATCATCGTTCCGCTGAACACACGCTGGCACATCAATGACCTGGTGTTCGCGCTGCGCGATTCCGAAGCGCGCTTTGTGTTCGTGGACGATCGTTTCGCGAGCTTCGCGGCTCAGATTCGAGAGCTTGTTCCCGAGCTGGAGGCCGTCCTCTTCTGGGGCGCCGGCGATTGTCCCCGTGAGGCTGTGGACTTCCGGCTCGCGCAGCCCGCCGGCGGCGCGGCATTCGAAGAACCGCACGAGGACGATGTGGTTTCCATCTTCTACACCAGTGGAACCACCGGCGGCCCCAAGGGCGCGATGCTCACGCATCGGAACGTGTACGCGAACACGGTGCACACCTTGCTCCCGCCGTCGGGATTCAATTCGGACTTTGTGTATCTGCACGCGCCTCCGATGTTCCATCTGGCCGACGCCGGGGCCATTCACGGTCTTACGGTGGTGGGCGCGAGGCACTGCTTTCTCACGTCCTTCGATGCTGAGACCTTGCTGCGGGCCGTTGAGCGCTATCGCATCACGCACGTGGCCATGGTTCCGGCCATGGTGAACATGGCGATCAACCATCCTCGCTTCGCCGAGTTCGACCTGTCGAGTTTGAGGCGGGTAAGCTACGGCGCATCGCCCATGCCGCTGCCACTGCTGAAGCAGGCCATGGAGAAACTTCCTGGAAGCCAGTTCCTGCAGGGCTACGGAATGACCGAAGTGGCCTGCCTGCTGACGGTGCTGAGCCCGGAAGATCACGGCCTTGAGCATGCGGATGGCAGAATCCGATCGGCGGGCAAGCCGGTTACCGGCGTTGAAATTCGCGTGGTGGACAACCACGATGTGGACGTGGCGGTGGGCGCGGTGGGTGAAGTGATCGCGCGCGGGCCCAACGTCATGAAGGGCTACTGGAAGCGTCCCGAGGTAAATGCGGAAGTTCTGCGCGGTGGCTGGATGCACACCGGCGACCTGGGGTGCTTCGACGATCAGGGCTTCCTCTACATCCTGGATCGCAAGAAGGACATGATCAAGACCGGCAGCGAGAATGTATATTCGCCGGAAGTGGAGAGCGTGGTATGCGGGCATCCCGCGATTCTGGAAGCGGCCGTGATCGGCGTGCCGGATCCCAAGTGGGGCGAAGCGATTCTGGCGGTAGTCGTGCTGCGGGCCGGCGCCGCGCTGATGGGTCCGGAGTTGATTGCGTGGTGCCGGGAACGCCTGACCGCGTTCAAGTGCCCGTCGGCGGTGGCGATTACCGATGTGTTGCCGAAGGGCGGGACGGGTAAGGTTCAGAAAGGCTTGTTGCGCGAGCAGTTCGGACCAGGGGGTCCGCCCCACGGTTAAACTGAATCTTGCCACCGAACAAGAGCGTTCCGTCGCTGACGTCGCTGACGTTTTGGTTGCTCGCGGGTAAGACCGCTTCATTCGTTCTTACGCTCGCCCTTCCGCTGCTGCTGGTCCGGCGGCTGAGCCAGGAAGAGTTCGGGCTCTATAAGCAAGTGTTTCTGGTGGTAAGCACCGCTATCAGCATCCTTCCGCTCAGTTTTCAGATGAGCGCGTACTATTTCCTGCCCCGGGAGACGGATCGCAGGGGCGCGGTGATGCTGAATATCCTGCTGTTTCACGCCTTCACTACCGGAATCGGGTGCCTGATTCTGTTTGTGTTTCCCGCGCTGCTGCAAGTGATCTTTCACAGCCCTTCGCTGGTTACGTATTCGCCGCTGATCGGTGTGGTGGTGCTGCTGTGGGGCGTCGGTTATTTTTTGGAGACCGCCGCAGTGGCCAATCAAGAGTCGCGGATGGCCGCGGGGCTAATTCTGGCGGCTCAATTGTCGAAGACCGTGCTGCTGGTGGCGGCGGCCGCGGCGCTTGGCTCCGTGCGGGCGCTGATCTATGCAGCCATCCTGCAGGGACTGGTGCAAACCGCGATTCTGCTGGCTTACTTGCAGTCGCGATTTCCAGGATTCCTGGGGCACTTCGAATGGGACATGTTGAAGCGTCAACTTTCTTACGCGCTGCCGTTCGGGTTCGCCGCGCTGCTCTATACGCTGGAGATGGATTATCACAACTACTTCGTATCGCACCAGTTCGGCGCGGCTGTCTTTGCCATATACGCTATCGGATGCCTGGATTTGCCGCTGGTCAGCATTCTGAATGAGTCGGTGGGTTCGGTGATGATCCCGCGCATGAGCGCTTTGCAGCGGGAAAACAATACGCGGGAAATGTTACTGCTGACGGCGCGGGTGATGCGCAAGCTGGCGCTGGTCTATTTTCCGCTGTATGCGTTCCTGATGGTGGCCGGCCGGGAATTCATCGCCGCATTGTTTACCACCCGCTATGCGGCCAGCTGGCCCATCATGATGGTGAATCTTACGCTCTTGCCGTTCGCTGTGATTTCGTCGGATCCGCTGGTGCGGGCCTATGCCAACCAGCGGCATTATTTCCTGAAGATGCACCTGGTATTGTTCCCCGTGATGGTGGCGTCGTTGTGGTTCGCGACGAAGTGGCTGGGCTTGATCGGGGCGGTCTGGGTGGTGGTGCTGATCTCGCTGGCGGGCCGGTTCATCATGGCCGTTCGGATGGGCCGAGTGATCGGCGTGCGGCGATCCGACATTGGATTGATCAAAGCGCTGGTCCCGGTGGCCATTGCCGCGGCCGGGGCGGCAGCCGTGTCCCTGCTGGTGCGGAATGCGCTTACGGGAATCAAGCCGCTCTTCTCGCTCGCCATTTGCGCCGCGTGTTACGGGGTGGCATATTTTTTGCTGATCTTGATCATGAAGGTTCCCGACCAGGACGAAGTAGAGTTTGTGCGGCGGCGTCTGCGGCTGCTGCGCGGCGGGAACCGGGCTAATTCCGGCTTGGAAACTTGACCTGATACAGGGCGCTCCCGCTGTCGTGAAACTCGCTGGTAACCATTCCTCCGGCGGCGGACAAGCCGGTTAGCAGCGGCTCCACCACCTGGGCGCGGTATTCGGAGACCACGACGAATACCGTGGATGAGCGCGATTGGCGAATTCGGGAAACTTCGTTATCCACCCAGCCGGCGTCCGGCTCGCCGGGGCCCGAACCATGAATGGTGGTTTGAACGCCGCTCGCGATGCCCCAGACTTCCCTTTTTCCGTCCAGGTCCCCCTGCAGATCGAAAGCCTCGTGCTGTACCGGCCTTCCGCGGCTGGGAGCATTCCCGGGGTTAGGCCCGATCTGAATCATGGCGTCAAGAAGCCTGGTGACGCGGGCCTGCTCGGGGGCGGACCAGTTGACGGAATAGAACGTCCAGCCGGGCGAGGCTCCCGCGTAGACATAAATTTCGTCGCCTGAGTGTGACCGATTGAGGCCCAGGCGAACGGCGGCGCGGACGCCACCGAGAGTTGGGTGCCTGAGAATCCAGGCGTCGTATTTCAGCGGCGCGGCCACCAGCGCCAGAGTCAGCACGGCCAGTGCGGTTCGCTGCCATTTCGCCTGGAAGCGGGCGCAGAGGGCCCCTGCCCCGGCGCTCAGCAGCAGGATGGTCAACGGAACAGTAAACAGCATCAACCTGGTGGTAAACACCCATTTGCCGATGACCGCGGTGCCCAACACCGCACCCAGCGGCGCAATCAGCATCACGGTTACGGGTGAACCGTGTTGTTTCCAAATTGTATAAATACCCAGCACGAGGAGCAGACCCGCCGCTAACAGCAAAGCGGCCGGCAGCTTACCCTCCAGCGCAAAAACGGGATCTAGAAATCCCTTGACGGCGGCGAGGAGACCGCCGTATAACGAGCCCTGGGAGGTCAGATATCCGGGTGTCCAGAACTCAATCATGTAAGGACTGTTTGCGGCATAGGCGTACAGCTTGAAATAGATCACGGCAAAGAGCGCCACCCACAGACCGCCCGCGGCAGCCAGCCAAAGGAAATCCTGTTTCCAGCGATGCTTCTGAGTGGCGGCCAGAGCCAGCGCCATCCACACGCCGCCCAGCACGAAGATGGAAGGGAGCGAGAGCGTCAGCGCGAGCACACCGCCCGCGATGAGAAAGTAACGCCGGCGAGGCGCGACATCCACGGACAGCAGCGGCGCCGCGAGCAGCAGCAGCGCCGCCGAAATAGCAGGCTCTATCCCATACTGTTTGGCCTCGGTGGAGTAGCGCAGCAACGCCGGAGAGAACGCGGCCAGGGCGGTGCACAAGGCAGCGGATTCGCGTCCTGTAAATCGCAGCGCACACCGGTACACCAGCGGCAGCAGCGCAATTCCGAAAAGGAGCGTGGGAAGCCGGAAACTTGCCTCGCCGGGTCCGAAGATTCCAATGGACAACTTCTGCATCCACAAGAACAGAACCGGCGCCACTTGCAATGGCCGATCCAAAGGGGTCAGCAGGCCGGCGAAATCGCGCTGGACAACGTTGAGGG
>JAYTVY010000455.1:0-3389 GCA_043743755.1 Bryobacterales bacterium
GGGCTATATCGACAAGGACGGGAAGCTGGTGATCAACCCGCAGTACGACGAAGCCGGCAATTTTTCCGATGGCCTCGCGCTGGTGCGCACTGGAAACCAGTACGGCTATATCGACAAGGGCGGCAAGCTGACCATCAATCCTCAGTTCGGCGCGGCCGGAGAATTCCACGACGGCCTGGCAGCGGTGAAATCCGGCGACCGCTTCGGCTATATCGACAAGAACGGCAAGTTCGCGATCAATCCGCAGTTCGATTCGGCCAGCGACTTCTCCGACGGCGTCGGCCTGGTGTCGATAGGAAACCGCTTCGGCTATATCGATAAGAGCGGCAAGTTTGTCATCAATCCCCAGTTCGATCACGCCGGCGATTTTCACGACGGCCTGGCGCCGGTCTGGGTCGGCGGCCGCGAAGGCTACATCACCAAGAGCGGCAAGTTCGTGTGGAACCAGGGAAACGTCTAACCTGCTTCGTAGAAACTCAAGACATTATCCCCTTGCTTAACCGTTCGAACCTTGCGCAGATGCCCATAGGCGGCGTCCAGGCTAAGTTTCGAGTGATGCTGCGCAATCACCAGACCGGCCGATTCCTTGACGCCTAATCGTTGAAGCGCCTCGACGTATTCGCTCTCGCGTTCGTACGGCGGGTCCAAAAATACGATGTCAGCCGTCAGGCGCTCCAGAAGTGTGACCGCTTTCCCGGTGAAAACCTCGGCCCTCGATTGGATTCCCAGCATTCGCAGATTCTCACGGACGATCTCCGCGGCTCCGCCCGCGCGATCCACGAAAATCGCCCGGCGCGCGCCCCTGCTCAGCGCTTCAATGCCGACTGCGCCGGTGCCCGCGTAGGCATCCAAGAATACGCAGCCCGCGATTCGCGGCGCGAGAATGTTGAACAGCGTTTCGCGCAGCCGGTCCGGCGTCGGCCGCGTGTCCAGGCCCGGCAGGGCTTTCAGCTTCCGGCTGCGAAATTCTCCGGCGATGACGCGCATGCTTCAGCCTACCTGCACCAGCCCATAGCGGCGCTGCCAGTGATCCCGCAGCCACGCGATGGCGCGCCGCAGCTCTTCGGCTGAAGGCGGATGCTCAATGAACGATTTGGCTTCATTGCGGGCGATCTCCAGGATTTCCTGATCGCGCAGAATGCTGGCAAACCTCAGCGCCGGTAAACCCGATTGTTTGGTTCCGAAGAATTCTCCCGGACCCCTCAGCTTCATGTCCATCTCGGCGATGTAGAAACCATCGTTCGATTCCACCAGCGTCCGGATGCGTTCCCGGCCGGTCTCATTGAGCTTGCCCGTGACCAGGATGCAATGGCTCTGCTCGCCGCCCCGGCCCACGCGCCCGCGCAGCTGGTGCAGTTGCGCGAGACCGAAACGCTCGGCCTGCTCAATCACCATAACGGTGGCGTTGGGCACATCGACGCCCACCTCGATCACCGTGGTGGCAACCAGGATCTGGATCTCGCCTTTTTTGAAGCGATTCATCGCTTCTTCCTTGTCATCCGGACGCAGCTTACCGTGGATCAGCCCCACGGCGAGCGCGGGAAAGACGCGCTCCGACAGGTGCTGGTGCATCTGCTGCGCGGCCTTCATGGCCTGCGTTTCCGATTCTTCAATCACCGGATAAACCACGTAGGCCTGGCGGCCCTGGTCAATGTGCTTTTTGACAAAGCTCCAGACGCGTTCGATCTGATCTTCCGTCGCGTGCCAGGTACGAATCGGTTTGCGGCCGGGCGGCATTTCATCGATGATGGATATGTCCAAGTCGCCGTAAATGGTGAGCGCGAGGGTGCGCGGGATGGGAGTGGCGGTCATCACCAGCACGTCCGGACCACGGCCTTTTTCCTGAAGCCGCAGGCGCTGCATGACGCCGAACTTGTGCTGCTCATCGACGATGGCGAGTCCCAGCTTCTGAAATTCGACATCCGATTCCAGCAGCGCGTGGGTGCCAATGGCGATCTGAGCGAGGCCCGCCGCCAGCAGCTTCTTGAGCTGCGTCTTTTCGCGCTGCGTGTTGGAGCCGGTAAGCAGGATGGGCGTGTAGCCCAGCTTGTGAAACAGATTCTTGAAATAGATGTAATGCTGCGCGGCAAGGATTTCGGTTGGCGCCAGCACCACGGCCTGATAGCCGTTCTCGATGGCGATGATGGCGGCCTCGGCGGCCACCAGTGTTTTGCCGGACCCGACGTCGCCTTGCAGCATGCGGCTCATGGGATGAGGCTTTTGCATATCGCCAGCGATCTCCGCCAAGACGCGTTTCTGTGCGCCGGTGGGCTTGAACGGGAGCATGGTTTTGATGCGCTCGCGAACCCGGTCATTCAGCTCGAATGAGATACCCGGCTGCAGCCGCGCCTTGGCTTTCTTGAGGGCGAGCCCGCATTCCAGCCAGAAGAATTCTTCGAAGATCAGACGAAACTGCGCCGGCGAGCGGAAGGCATTGAGCAGCCGCAGGTCGGAATCTTGCGCCGGGAAATGGAGCTCGCGAATGGCGGTCCAGCGGTCCGGCAGCTTCAATTGCGAGCGCAGACCCGGCGGAAGCGGATCGTCAAGAGGCGGGATGGATTCGAGCACGCGGTGCAGCAGCGTTCGAAAAACGCGCGTGCTGATTTTCCCCGCCGCTTCATAGATGGGAACCACGCGCCCGGTATGCAGCCCCGGATCGGCATCGCCCTCGGTGTCCGAGAGAATTTCGAATTCCGGATGCATCACCAGCAAATCGCCGGTGTAGCTGTCGAGTTCGATCTTGCCGAACAGCGCGACCTTGTCGCCCGGCTTGAAGCGGTCTGCAAGGTACCCGCCGTGAAACCATTTCGCGGTCAGCGTGTTTCGGGAGCTGTCTGTGAATGAGGCTTCGAACAGCCCCAGATTGCGGCGCCGGAATCCGGAGAGTTTGGCGGACTCCACCTGCGCTACAACAGTGGCCAATTCCCCCGGCGCAAGCTGCGCGATGGTCTTGACGTTGCTGCGGTCCTCATAGCGAAACGGAGCATAGCCGAGCAGATCCTCGACAGTAAGCAGACCCTTCGATTCCAGCACGAGAGCCCGCGCGGGGCCGACGCCTTTGACGAATTTGAGCGGCGTCGCGAGATCCAATGGCAAGTCTCAGTTTACATTGCGGGTCGCGTCGTAAGCTCGCTAAAATAGATGCGATCGGCACATGAAAAAACCCATCACAGTGGAATCCGCCTCGGCGTTGATTGACGCGAAGATCAAGGAGCTTGGGGACTGGCGCGGGAAGACGCTCGCCAAGGTGCGCGAAATCATACGCGAGGCGGACCCTGAGATGGTGGAAGAGTGGAAGTGGAGGGGGACTCCCGTCTGGTCCCACGGCGGCATCGTCAGCACGGGGGAGACGTACAAGAACGTGGTGAAGATGACGTTTGCCAAAGGTG
>JAYTVY010000456.1:0-6786 GCA_043743755.1 Bryobacterales bacterium
GGAGCAACCAGCAACACGGCGACTTTGACCGTCGTGGCGCCGCCCACCATCTCCAAGGGCTTCTCGCCGTCCACGATAGATCTGTTCGGCACCACCACGCTGACCTTCACCATCGGCAATCCCGGGGGCAATACGGTCGCGGAGAACGGAGTGACATTCTCCGATACGCTGCCGGCGGGCCTGGTGGTAGCGAGCACACCCGCCGTAGCGAATAACTGCGGAGGCTCGGTGACCGCCGCGCCTGGAAGCGGCTCCATCGGCCTCACGAATGGAACCACCAGCACCACTTGCACTCTCTCGGTCAACATCACCGCTAACAGCGGCGGCGTCAAGAACAACGTCAGCGGAAACGTCAGTTCCACCAACGGAGGCCAGGGCAATACCGCCGCTGCGTCCGTGACGGTGCGGGTGGCGGATTTGACGATCTCCAAATCGCATACCGATCCGTTCGCGGCCGGCTCACAGCTGGGAACTTACACCCTGACCGTTTCCAACATCGGCCCGGTGGCATCCTTCGGACCCGTCACCGTCACCGATCAGCTGCCCAACGGGCTGACTCCCACCACCCTGCAAGGTACGGGCTGGAACTGTAACCTGCTCACCCTGACCTGCTCACGCAGCGACGCTCTCGCGCCGGGCGCAAGCTATCCGGCCATTACGCTGACCGTGTCCGTCTCGCCCACCACGGCCATCACCGTCACCAACAACGCCACCGTCTCCGGCGGCGCGGAAGCGAACACAAGCAACGATACCGCCATGGACGTAACCAACGTCACCTGCGCCTACTCGTTCGCTCCGCCCAGCGCCTTCTTCTCGGGTGCGGGCGGCAACGGATCCTTCCTCGTCATCACCGGTCCCGGATGTCCCATCGCGCCGGTGAACAACGCCGGCTTCGTCAGTAACGTCACGGTTTCGGGTAACACCGTGAATTACTCAGTGGCTCAGAATATCCTGTTCACAGGCCGATCCGGCGCCATCACGGTGGGCGGACAAGCCTTCGCGGTGCAGCAAGCCGGGGTGAATCCGCTGCTGACCATCGTGCCGCAGAAGCTGGTATTCCTGGGCGATACGGTCACCACGCCGCCGTCCCAGACGGTGAGTATCTCCGGCAACGACGGAGCGTTCTTCGACGCGACCGTGGATGTTCCGTGGGCCAAGGTATCGCGGGATTCGACGCAGCTTCCCGCCACCCTCACGGTTTCGGTGAGCCCGGCCGGACTGAAGCCTGGCAATTACACCGGGACCATCACGGTGAACGTGGGCGGCTCTTCGACCACCATCTTTATCCAGTACACCGTATTCGGCCTCTCGCTGATCCCGTCGCCAACGCAGCTGACGTTCACGTACGTGATCGGCGGCCCGCTGCCGGCCTCTCAGCAGCTCACCATCTTCGCGCAGAATACCATCGCCATCACGGCGGCCCCCGGCGGCGCCGGATTTGTCTCGATAAGCCCGTCCTCGGGAACCACGCCGCAAGTATTTACCGTGAGCGTGGATCCGTCTAACCTGGGCGTCGGGAGTTATCCCGCCAGCGTCGTGATCAGCGGCAATGGCGTTGGCAACAGCCCGCTGGTGGTGCCCATCACGCTGATTGTTTCCGCCTCGGGCCCGCAGTTTACCGCGGCCGGGGTGGTCAATGCCGCCAGCTTCCTCGCCGAACCGCTGGCGCCGGGAAGTCTGTTCACCATCTTCGGCGTGAACCTGGCGAACAACACTCTGCTGGCGCCCGGACCCGGACTGCCCACTTCATTGGGCGGCGTGTCGATGACCATCGGCGGCTTCGCGGTTCCGCTCCAGTTCATCAGTCCAGGACAAGTGAACGCGCAAGTGCCCTTCGAAGTGGGCCTGGGACAGCAACAATTGGTGTATACCAACAACGGCGTCACGATAACCATCACGGTGACCATCGTGCCGGCTGAACCCGGAGTGTTCATCGTTAACGGCCGCGGCGCCATCCTGAATCAGAACAACACGCTGAATACGCCGCTCAATCCGGCGTTGGTGGGAAGCGCCGTTCAGGTCTTCTTCACCGGCCAGGGCCTGGTGACTCCGCCGCTCGCTACCGGAGCGCCTGCGTCACTGACCACGCTGATGTTCACTAACGCTACCACCACCGCCAGCATCGGCGGCGCGCCCGCTACCGTCATATTCTCCGGCTTGGCTCCCGGATTCGTCGGACTGGGCCAAGCGAACGTCTTGGTCCCATCGCTGGCAACCAACGATTACACTCTGATCCTGACCGTAAATGGCCAAGACTCAAACGGCGTCAAAGTAGCCGTAAAAACCCCGTAATTCCGTAGGGCGGGCCCCCCGGCCCGCCGCCGGCCCCCCGGCCGGCTTCCCAAATCCGCTATATAATCGAATCCCCATGCCCAAAAACATCGTGGTTTGCTGCGACGGAACAGGCAATAAATTCAGCGGCCAAAACACCAACGTCATCAAGCTCTACAGCGTCCTCGACATCGACGACCCGGCCCGCCAGGTAGCCTACTACCACGCCGGCCTGGGAACCATCGGCGCCCCCAACGCGCTGTCGCGCCTGGCTCAGTTCTGGACCAAGGCCAAAGGCCTCGCATTCGGCTATGGATTGACGCGCGACGTCAGCGACGCCTATGCCTACCTGATGGAAACCTGGGTTCCCGGCGACAATATCTTCTTATACGGATTCAGCCGCGGCGCCTACACCGTGCGCGCTCTTTCCGGCATGCTGCACATGTTCGGCTTGCTGCGATCGGGAGATTACAACCTGATCGCCTACGCCGCCGACATGCTGAAGCGCAAAAAAGACGACAGCTCCTTCCAGGTCGCCGCGGATTTCAAGACCACCTTCTCGCGCGAGTGCAAAACTTATTTCATCGGCGTCTGGGATACGGTGAGCTCAGTCGGCTGGGTCTGGGATCCGTTGCACATTCCTCATACCGCCAAGAATCCGGACCTCAGCATCGGCCGTCACGCTGTGTCCATCGATGAGCGGCGCTGTTTTTTCCGGCAAAATATGTGGAGCGATCCCCTGCCCGCCCAGAACCTTAAACAGGTCTGGTTCGCCGGCGTCCACTCGGATGTGGGCGGCGGATATCCGGAAGCCGACGCGGGACTTTCGAAACTCGCGCTCGAATGGATGCTGCGTGAATCGCACGCCGCCGGACTCCTCGTGAAGGACGCCAAGGTGCGGGAAGTTCTGGGACGCCCCGGCGGCAAGTGGGTGGCTCCCGATCCCGGCGCCATGCTGCACAATTCCATGAAAGACGGCGGCTGGTTCCTGCTCGAGTGCCTTCCGCACCTATATAAGGATATGAGCTGCGTCCCCTATCGCACGAAAGTGAAACTCCCGCTCGGCCGCCGCCGGACCATCCCCAAGAACGCCGTAATCCACGAATCCGTGGTTCAACGCCAGAAGCTACCGCTCGACTACCATCCGTCGAATCTGCCGCCGAATCCCCAGATCGAGCCGTGGATCCCCTGGTAGTGGCGGTGCTCGAGTAGTACCGCTGTCCTAAAGCGCCAGCGTCCCAGGGCCGATCAAGCCTTAGGGGCACGGCGCTTGGCGAGTTCATCGCAGACACTGACAAAGCATCCGGTGGTAGTGGGCCTTTCCCTGCCGGCGTGGGTCCGGCGGCTGGCGACGCCTTCGCTGTCGGACTGCTTCTTCGTCGCAGTGCTGGTGTGGCTGTTCGTCGCGGGGGCCAACGGTTGGAAGGGACTTCTGATGGATGCCGACGCGGGCTGGCATATCCGCACCGGCGAATTCATTCTGGATCGTCACCAGGTTCCCCATCAGGATCTGTTTTCTTTTTCCAAGCCCGGAGAACCCTGGTTCGCCTGGGAATGGCTCTCCGACGTATTGCTGGCGGGCCTGTTTCGCTGGGCTGGCTTGAAGGGCGTGGTCCTGTTCGCGGGCGTGCTCATCGCGGTTTACTCCACCGTGCTGCTGCGCCTGGCGTTCTGGCTGGGGTCAAACGCGCTAGCCGCCATGTTCGCCACCCTGCTGGCGGTGGGCAGCTCGAGCATCCATTTTCTGGCGCGGCCCCATCTGTTCACCCTGCTGCTGACCCCGGTATCGGTGTGGCTCATCGCAGCCGACCGGCGGCGGCAGTCGCGCTGGATCTGGATCCTGATCCCGCTTACCGCGCTGTGGACCAACTTGCATGGCGGCTTTCTGGTGCTGCTGGCCCTGCTCGCGCTGCTCACCATCGGTACTGAAATAGAACACCGTCTGGGTCGCGGAAGCGGCGGAACCAGGCGCTACGCGCTCCTGTTTCTGGGCTGCTCGGCGGCGTCACTGGTGAATCCGTACGGCTGGGGACTCCACGCGCACATCCTGAGCTATCTGCGCTCGGATTGGATTCGCAACGTGATCGTGGAGTTCCAGTCGCCGTCGTTTCGCAGTGAGAGCCAAATGCAGTTCGAAGCGCTGCTGATTCTGGGGCTGGTCTGGTGCGGCCTGCTGCTGCGCGAAAAGCGCGTGGTGGAGGCGCTGTGGGTGGTGTTTCTGGCCCAGTCGGCCCTCGGCAGCGTCCGCCATGCCCCGCTGTTCGCGGCCGTCGCCGGACCCTTGCTCGCCGCCGAAGTGAGCGCCCGCTGGCGCGAGTGGGTGGCCGGCGCAAGGCGCGCGTCGTTCACGGGAATTGTGCACCAGTTGGGAGAAGACTTGAAACCAGGATTCCGGCGCACCGGTATGTGGCCCGCCGTGGTGGTGCTGGCGATCGCGTGCTTGAACGCTCCCATCCAATGGCCGCATGACTTCCCCAGCGAGGCGTTCCCGGTGGCCATGACCAGTGGCCATCTCGAGCTGCTGGCCTCCGGACGCGTGCTGACCACGGATCAGTGGGGCGATTATCTGATCTTCCGTTCGTACCCCCGCCAAAGGGTGTTCGTGGACGGACGCAGCGACTTTTACGGCCCCGAAGTGGGGGGGGAGTACCTCCGGCTGATGCATGGGTCATGGGACTGGGAAAAGATCGCGGAGAAGTACCGCTTTGACGTCATGCTGCTGCCCGTTGACTGGCCGCTGGTGGAGCAGGTGAAGCGGCATCCCGACTGGCGCATCGTAGCCGATGACGGGCATGCGGTTCTATTGGAACGCAAGCCCCGCGTGGTCGCGGCGCAGGGTTGCAGGCAGTCCGAGGGGGTCGAGGGTACTAAAGAAACCCCGGGGCAAGGCTAATGAAAACGTACCATCTGGCCGAACTAAAAGGCAGGAGCGCATCGCCAATGAAAGACAAACCGTCCACGCAAGGTGTGTCGTCCGTCCGCAGGCCCAGCGGTGTTCGTATCCCTGTCCTGCCTTTGGAATGGACCGACGGCGCTGCGTGGCGTTTACCTTCCGGCAAGGCGGTGGCTGAGTTTGCGCTTCAAGCGGGTTTCCTCGCTCCGCAGCTGTTCCAGCCCGAACGAGGATTAGGACGCGGGCGGGAGCTTCGGCGCGACGGGCGGATGTCCAAAGTTGGCCTCCGATGACGGCCCAAGTCGTGATCGCGGTGGCAGTGGGGCTGGCGGCTTCGGCCGAGGACCTGGTGCACCGCAAAATCTCCAACTGGATCGCGGGCGCCGCGCTGCTTTCCGGCGTGGCCCTGCAAAGTTATCACGAGGGCTGGCGCGGCGCGTTATATGCGCTGCTGGGAGCGGCCGCCGGGTTCGGCGTTTTTTTGATCTTTTACGTGCTGGGCGGCATGGGTGGCGGAGACGTGAAATTAATGGCCGGTTTCGGGGCGTTGCTGGGAGTGCCAAAGGTGCTCGAGGCGGCGCTGTGGACGGCGGGTTGCGGCGGGCTGCTGGCGGTGCTGGTGATTGGCGCCAGCACGGTGCGCGGATTGCTTCGCGCCTCCGGGCCGGTGGCTGCGGGCGCTTCCGGGATGGCGCGCGCGCGGGCCGGGGCTGGCGCAATTCAATCGATTCCGTACGCGCCGGCAATCGCGGCGGGTGTTTGGCTCAGTCTGATTCCGAAGGGATAGTGCGAAGAGGCACTGGAGATGACATATGGATCGTAGATTTTTGACCGTATTGGGAGTGAGTCTGCTGTTCGCGCTGGTGATATCCAGCGTGTTCTACCAGATGACCGCCCGGTCCAAGAACACCGCGAAGGCGGATGACTTGAAGGACATTGTGCTGGCGGCGCGGCCTCTGGGCCTCGGCGTCACGGTGAAACCGGCGGACATCAAGATCGGCCGGGTTCCCGCGGCCACTTTTCCCAAGGGCGCTTTCTCTAAGCCCGAAGAAGTAGTGGACCGGCCCGTGACCAGCGGGATTCTGGTGGATGAGCCGATTTTCGAAGGCCGGCTGGCACTGCGCGGCAGCGGCAGCGGTCTGGCTCCCATCATCCCAGTAGGCATGCGCGCCGTATCGGTGCGCGTGAACGACGTGGTGGGCGTGGCCGGTTTCGTGCTCCCGGGCATGCGCGTGGACGTTCTGGTTACCGGAAGGCCTCCGGACGCCAGCGGCACCATCACCGCTACCTGCCTGCAGAATATTCTGGTGCTCTCGGCGGGACAGACCGTGCAAGCCGACGCGCGCGGGCAGGCCATTCAGGCGCCCACCGTAACGCTGCTGGTTTCGCCCGAACAGGCCGAGACGCTGACGCTGGCGAGCAGCGAAGGCCGCATTCAGCTGGTGCTGCGCAACGGCAGCGACCAGACAATCGAAAAAACGCCGGGCCGGGATACCGCGCAGCTCTACGGGGTCCCGCCTTCGCATAAAAAGCTGGCGGCCACTGCCGACGATCATGCGGCGCCGCGTCCACATGTCGCGCGGGCGCGTCCCGTGGCGGCTCCGGCTGCCGCGGCGGCTGCT
>JAYTVY010000457.1:0-4877 GCA_043743755.1 Bryobacterales bacterium
CCGTGAGGGGCGCCACCACAGCTGTGGTCTCCGGAAGCAGCGCATTGATCTGGTTATCACCGGCGTAAAATACCGTGAGAGCCGTGCCGTTCATTGTCACCGAGCCGGGGCTCAGATTCTTTCCGTAGATCGACACGATCATCCTCGGCGCCACTTCGATGCTCGCGACCCGCGCGGCGGACGGGACCACCAGCGCAATCGCGGGCCCCGGCTTGGTGATGATGCTGGTAAACGTGCCCGGTGTCGTGTTCGTAATCAGATCTCGTTCTTGAATATCGCCGGACTGCACGTCTGAAGCATTTCGCGGTTCGGTTTCCGTCCCCCCGTATTTGGATAGCACCGGATCCTGGCTGGGAGTGTGCCCCAGCGTGCGCCAGGCAGGCGTATCCGCCAGGAACGAGTCGACAATCTGCCATGCGAGGTGGTCGGTAGCCCTGATCTTCGCTATCGGAAGGCCTGTACAGCCTCCCGAAAACACGATGTACAGAGGATTGTCGGTGTGACAGTAGGGAACGATTCGAGTGCGTTCATCGGGCCTCGCGAACAGCAGCGACGCCGACGTCAACGTCACCAGGCCATCGCTGGTGTGATCGATGTTGGGGCCGCCAAAGACGCCTCCATTGTTCCCAATGATCGCCAGCGCATCCAACTCGCGCAAGTCGTCGTGGTTATTGTTCCAGGTAGCCAGATCGAAAAGATACCGGCTCCCGGGGATCAACTCCGTAACCTCGGAGTCGGGCGCGAAGAAGGAGAGAGAACCTGGAAACAACGCTCCGAAGTTTGGGTTCGCGATAGCCACGAATTTGCGAACACGCAGCGGCGGGGTGTTGAACGCAGGCTGCGCCACCGTGTCCGTGGGCTGCTGGCCCGCGAGATACGACCGCGCCACCAGTCCCCCCATGCTGAACGTTACAAGGTCAACTTTCGGCGCTCCAATGCTGTCGATAAGCTGGCCGAGCGCGATCCCCAGTTTCTCGATTCGCGGCTTGCCCCCAATCGAGCAGGTGCCGAAGAAGTACACCTGTACGCCTTCCGCGCGCAGGTACTGCTCCATATTGGCGAAGTCGCCGGTGGAGGTGGAAAAGGAGGAGTCGCAGAAGAGGTGATACCCGTCCACCAGCACTACCGGTGGCCGCTGTCCGGCGCCCGTTTGTGCTGAAGCGGTGAAAATGAAGAGAAAGAGAGCTATGAAACTACGCATCACCAGGTTGGACGTGCCAGTAGCCGGTTCATTTCACTCAACGTGGGGCCGGCCCTTTATTAGATAACTTGTCGAGGTACAATAAAGAATCCAGCAGCGGGGGACGATTGCAACCGACGGACGTTCGTGATCCGAATTATTATCACAAGGTCGTAGACTGCCAGTGGGCCTGCCCGGCGCACACCAATGTGCCCGAGTACATCCGCCTCATCGCGCAGGGCCGGTACACCGATTCGTACATGCTGAATCGCGAATCGAATGTGTTTCCGGCCATTCTGGGCCGCACCTGCGATCGCCCGTGCGAGCCGGCCTGCCGGCGCGAGCGTGTGGACGGCAAGCCGGTGGCTATCTGCCGGCTGAAGCGCGTAGCCGCGGATCTGCGCGGCGACATCGCGCATCGGCTGCCCCGGATTCCACAGAAGAAGAACGGAAAACGCGTGGCTTGCATCGGCGCCGGGCCTGCATCGCTGACAGTGGCGAACGATCTGATGCCGCTGGGCTATGAGGTCGCCATTCTGGAAAAGCTGGATGCGCCCGGCGGATTGATGCGCACCAACATTCCCGCCTTTCGGCTGCCCGAGAGCGTATTGAACGAAGAGATCGACACCATCCTCAACATGGGCGTCGATATCTACTACGGCAGTCCCGTCGAAAGCATGCGGAGCTTGCTGGAGCAGCGCTTTGACACAATCTTCGTGGGCAGCGGCGCGCCGCGCGGCAAGAACCTGGACATTCCGGGCCGCTATGACACGGATCGCATTCATATCGGGATTGACTGGCTTGGGTCGGTGGCGTTCGGCCACATCGATTCCATTGGCGAAAAGGTACTGATCATCGGCGTCGGCAATACCGCCATGGATTGCTGCCGTTCTTCCCGCAGGCTCGGCGGCAAGGACATCAAAGTGATGGCACGCCGCCCTCGTGGATACTTCAAAGCCTCCTCCTGGGAGCTTGACGATTCCGAGGAAGAGGGCGTCGAGATAGTCATCAATCACGCGCCCAAGCGCTTCGTCATCGAGAACGGAAAGCTCACTGGCATGGAGTTCGAGCGTCTTGAGTGGGACGGGAAAGCGAAGAACTCGCGGGTCATCGACACCGTAATTCTGCCGTGTGACGATGTGATTCTTGCCATCGGCCAGGAGAACGCGTTCCCCTGGATCGAGCGCGATCTTGGTATCGAGTTCGACAAGTGGGACGTGCCTGTGGTCGATGAAAAGACCATGGAGTCCACGCGGCCCGGCGTGTTCTTCGGCGGCGACGCGGCGTTTGGTCCCAAAAATATCATCTGGGCCGTCGAACACGCGCACCAGGCCGCCATCTCGATTCACAATTACTGCCAAGGCCTCCCGGTTGCAGATCGCCTGCCTTATGCCATGAATCTCATCAGCCAGAAAATGGGGATGAGCGAGTGGAGCTATCACAACGATTACAATCCGGCGTCGCGCCAGAAGATGAAGCACGCCGACCTGGTGCGCCGCTTCGAGAAACTCAACATCGAGGTGGAGCTGGGCTTTAGCGCGGAACAAACGGCGCGCGAAGTGCAGCGCTGTCTGAACTGCGACATTGAAACCGACTTCACCGCCAAGCGCTGTATCGAGTGTGACGCGTGCATCGACATTTGCCCCGTGCAGTGCCTCACCATCACGCGCAATGGCGACGAATCCGATCTGCGCGCGCGGCTCTCGGCGCCGGCCGTCAATTTGACGCAGGCATTATATGTATCGGCGCCGCTGCCGCAAACCGCCAGAATCATGGCCAAGGACGAAGACGTGTGCGTACACTGCGGCCTGTGCGCCGAGCGCTGCCCTACCGCGGCGTGGGACATGCTGAAATTTGAGCTTTCAATACCATATGCAGGGAGAACCGAGTGCGCGACCGCGACCGTCAGCGCGTGAACGATTTCGCCATTAAGCTGGCGAATGTAAATGGCACCGGCTCGGCGAGCGCCAATAGCTTGCTGATGCAGGCCATGTTTCGGATGGGTGTTCCGGTTTCTGGAAAGAACCTGTTTCCGTCGAATATTCAAGGATTGCCAACCTGGTATGAGATCCGAGTGAACCGCGACGGGCATACGGCGCGGGCGCTTGACTATGACCTGATGGTGGCCATGAACTCGCAGACTTATGCGCGCGATGTGGCCGAAGTGCGCAGCGGCGGATTCGTGCTCTATGATTCCACGTGGCCCCTGGACTCCGCACTGCACCGGGACGATATCACGTTCCTGGGCGTACCCCTGGCGCATCTCTGCAATGAGCATTTCGCGGACCCGCGCGAGCGGATTCTCATGAAGAACATCGCCTACGCCGGCTCGCTGATCGCGGCTCTCGATATCGAGATGGGCGTGGTGGAAGAGCTGCTCACCGAAAAGTTCGCGGCCAAGAAGGCGCTGCAGCAGTCCAATCGCACCGCGCTGCGGCTGGGGTACGATTATGCCCGGGAAAACTTCGAATGCCCGCTGCCGTTCCATCTCGAGCGCATGGATGAGAACCGCGACAAGATCCTGATTGACGGCAACACCGCCACCGCGCTCGGCTGCCTCTATGCGGGCGCTACCGTCGCCGCTTGGTATCCCATCACTCCTTCCACGTCCGTGATGGACGCATTCAAAGGCTTTTGCGAAAAGTACCGGGTGGATCCGGAAACCAAGAAGAAGAATTTTCTGATTATTCAAGCCGAAGACGAGCTGGCGGCTATCGGCATGGTGATCGGCGCAAATTGGAATGGCGCGCGAGCCTTCACGTCGACATCCGGGCCCGGCATCTCACTGATGAATGAGCTGCTGGGCTTGGCCAATTACGCCGAGATACCCGCGGTGATCGTGGATGTCCAGCGCGTTGGCCCTTCCACAGGTATGCCCACGCGGACCCAGCAGGGCGATCTGCTGGAATGCGCCTATGCGTCACATGGCGACACCAAACATATTCTGCTGTTCCCGTCCAGCCCGAAGGAATGTTTCGAGTTCGCGGTGCAGTCCTTTGACCTGGCGGAGCGCTTCCAGACGCCCGTGTTCCTGCTGTCGGACCTGGATATCGGCATGAATGACTGGGTGGTGCCGCGGCTTACCTGGAACGATGCATGGAAGCCCGATCGCGGCCGTGTATTTACGGCTGAGGATATCCAGAAGATCGGAAAATTCCGCCGTTACATGAATGAAGACGAGAACGAAGTAGTGCCCCGAACATTGCCGGGCATGAACGGCAAGGGCGCGTATTTCACGCGCGGGTCTGGACACAACAAGCTGGGCGGCTACACCGAGACCCCCGATGAATATCAGGAAGTGCTGGATCGCCTGGCGCGAAAACACAAGGCCGCGGCGAAGTTTGTACCCGAGCCCGAGATCCGGACCCGGCCGGGATCCCGTTTCGGAGTTGTCACGCTGGGTGGCTGCGATCCCGCGGTTCGCGAGGCGCTCGACCTTCTCGACGCGCAGGGAATTGCCGCCGACTGCATGCGCGTTCGAGGGTTCCCGTTCGATGAAACCGTGGAAGCGTTTCTCGAGCAGCACGAGTTTTACTTCGTCATCGAACAGAATCGCGATGCGCAGCTCCGCTCGCTGTTGACACTGGAAACACGCGTTGCCAAGGAAAAGCTGAAGTCCGTGCTGGTCTACGGGGGGTTTCCGCTCAGCGCGCGCCACGTGATCGACGGAATCATGGCCCAGTTGGAGATTAAAGAT
>JAYTVY010000458.1:0-4165 GCA_043743755.1 Bryobacterales bacterium
CGCCGCGATGTCGGCATTTCGGCGCAGCAGGTCTTCACTGAGCTCCTGTTGATAAGCCCAGGAATCCCAAACCAGATAAGGGAAGTCGGCGCCACCAGGAGCGGCGCGGGCGAGGGCGGCTTCCGAGAAACGCTGGGTGCGGTAACCGGCTTCATCCCAGTTGCCGCGGAACAAACCGAGGAAGGCCGGCGGGACGGAAAATGCGGCGCCGGGGGCGACTGGGTGATGCAAGGCATCCACGGGGGCGCTGAATCGCAGGCTGTTATCCGCGCCGGTATGCTGCACGAAGGCTTCGCTGCGGCCGTTGAATTCCCAGCCCGCGAAGAGCCCATGGCCGTTCGGATCGCGAACCGCCACCCAGCCGCACTGGGAGCCATGGGCGCCGCTGCGGGCGTAGGCCGGCTTGCCTAGCGCGCTGTTGAGTTTAGTCTGGGAGATCTGAAAATCGAGCGCACGGGGCTGCAGGACGGACCACTGATCCACGGTGAAGGAGGTGTAGTCGCTGCCGTTGTCGGAGAAGGCCCAGGGCAGCATATCCGCGGCGGTGATGAACACCTGGTCAGAAGTCAGATTCTGTACGGTTACGCCATGGCGGAGCACCGGCTGGTTGCGAAAGAGTTCCAGCCGCAGCGTCACGTGGACACGATTCTCCGAATCGCGCAGGACGATCACTTGCCGTTGCCCCCCGCGGGCGATTGCTTTGGAGAATTGGTTCACCAGCACATAGCGGGTGTTCTCGTCGAAAGCCAAGTCCCCCACCGAGAAACGTAAGGGAGATGACGGATGGCCGGGTGGTGGAATCCAGACCGTTCCGTCGGAATGCGCCAATGAATCCAGCTGAAAGTTCCCGTTGGGGGTTAGTTCGAGGGTAGCGGTGATGACGCCATTGGTCAGATTCCAGCGATTTTGGGTGGGGTCGAAGTCGAACTGGAATGGGGAAGCGGCCCCAAAACAGGCGGGCAGGAACAGCGCCAGGATGTAAGCCAGCTTGCGCATCTCAGTTCTTGAGAAACCACTCCACCTTGACAAACCAGTCCATGATGTATAGTTGCGCACGACCGGAGGATCGTTACAAGTTCCTTATCGGGCGGCGGGGGGGATCGGGTTAGGCGGGTGGGGGGTTAGCGGGACCCGCAGGCTTTTTTAGTTCAATATTTGGGAACGCTGGGATCCACTTTATCACTCCAAGCCAAGATGCCGCCTTTCATGTTGCGGACTTTGCGGAAGCCGGCCTGCTTGAGGAACTCGACGGCCTTGGCGCTGCGCATGCCGCTCTTGCAATGGGCCACGATTTCGTCGGCGGAGTTAAGCTCGTTGACGCGCTTGGGGAGGTCGCCCAGCGGGATCAGTTTGGCGTAAGGGATATTGCAGATCTGGTATTCGTGCGGTTCGCGGACGTCGATCAGGACGAACTTATCGCCGCGGTCGATCTTGGCTTTTACTTCGGACGGCTCGATCTCGCCTTCGACGGACGCGGGCTCATGCGGCTGGCTGGGGATGCCGCAGAATTCCTGGTAGTCGATGAGCTGGTGGATGGCCGGGTGATCGCCGCAGACGGGGCATTCGGGATTCTTGCGGAGTTTGAGCTCGCGGAACTTCATGGCGAGCGCATCGTAGAGCAGCAAGCGTCCCTTGAGCGGTTCGCCGATTCCCAGGATCAGCTTTACGGTTTCGGTGGCCTGGATCAAGCCGATGGTGCCGGGCAGGATTCCGAGCACGCCGCCCTCGGCGCAACTGGGAACCAGGCCGGGCGGCGGCGGTTCCGGATAGAGGCAGCGATAGCAGGGCCCGCCTTCGTATGCGAACACGGTGGCCTGGCCCTCGAAGCGGAAAATGGATCCGTAGACGTTGGGCTTACCCAGCAGAACGCAGGCATCGTTCACCAGGTAGCGCGTGGGGAAGTTGTCAGTGCCATCGACGACGATGTCATAGGGGCGCAGGATTTCCAGCGCGTTTTCGCTGGTGAGCGCGGTTTCGTACCGGTCGATTTGGAGGAAAGGGTTGATGTCCAGCATGGTCTCAGCGGCTGAGTCGAGCTTTTTCTTGCCGACGTCCTTGGTGCCGTGGATCACCTGGCGCTGAAGATTGGTGTAATCGACTACGTCGAAGTCGACGAGGCCGATACGGCCGACGCCGACCGCGGCGAGGTACAAGCCGAGCGGCGCGCCGAGTCCGCCGGTGCCGATGAGGGCTACCTTGGCGGCCTTCAACTTCAACTGGCCGTCCATCCCGACCTCGGGCATGATCAAGTGGCGGCTGTAGCGCAGGATCTCGTCCTTGCTCAGCGTCACGGGGGGCGCGGCTACATCGGCGATGGATCCGCCGGCGATGCTGGGGACGATGGAGATGGTGTCGGTATCGCGCAGGGGCGTGGATTCCTTCTCGAGGTAGCGAATATCGTCGTCATTCAAATACACGTTGACGAAGCTGCGCAGCTTGCCCTGATCGGTGAAGAGGTGCCGGCGTAATTCGGCGAACTCGGTGGTGAGATTGGTGAGCGCGGCGCCCACCGTGTCGCCCGAGACTTCCACCGCGTCCTTCTTGTCGACAAACTGGCGCAACGGAGTGGGGATGAGTATCTTAGCCATAAATCAATTCTTCCTTGTCAGCCGCGGTCTGGTCCATATTCGGCAAAAAGCTGTTAGCGTGATCGAAACGCCCCGCTTTCACCGAGAGCACCACGAACGAATACCACGGGCACGAGTTCTTCAGGTCGGTTTCCGAAAAATAAGCGTCGCAGTCGGGATGAGAATGGAAGATCCCGATGAGGTCCATTCCATTCTTGCGCGCTTCGCGCTCGGCCGCCAGCAGGTCTTCCGGGCGGAGCTCATAACGGGCCGCGTGCGATCCGGTGAAAGCGTTCTGGATGGGCACGGCTACGCGGACATTTTTGGTGTCGCCGTTCACCGCACCGAGCATGGCGCCGCAACATTCATTGGGGAACAGCGACTCGGCGTGGGCCACCATGGTGTCCCAGGCGGGGCGGTCAATCCGGATCATTCCAGAACGGCTCGCTGAGATATTTCTCCGCGCTGTCGCATAGCATGGTGACGATGACGCCGGTTTCGCCGGCATCGACGATTTCGCGGCCCACCTTGCAGGCGGCGGCGAGGTTCGCGCCCGAGGAGATACCGCAGAGCAGCGCTTCCTCGCGGGCCAGGCGGCGAGTCATGGCGTAGGCGTCTTCCGTTTCGATCCACACGTTATCGTCGGCGAGACCGGGATCGTAAATTCCCGGCACGATGGCGGTGGGCATGTGCTTGAGGCCTTCCAGGCCGTGAAATCCCGAAGTAGGCTGCGCCGAGATGCATTTCACATCGGGCAGCTCGCGCTTGAGGCGGCGGGACGTGCCCATGAAAGTTCCGCTGGTTCCCATGGAGGCGACGAAGTGCGTGACGCGCCGCTCGGTCTGCGCCAGGATCTCAACGCCGGTGCCATCGTAATGCGCTTTCCAGTTGGCGGGATTGTTGTACTGATCGGGATAGAAGTAGAGGTCCGGGTCTTCTTCGTAAAGCTTGCGGCAGAGACGAATGGCGCCGTCGGAGCCTTCGGCGGCGTCGGAAAAAACCATCTCGGCGCCGTACGCTTTGAGGACATGCTTGCGCTCGCGGGAGGCGTTGCCGGGGAGGCACAGGCGCACTCGATAACCTTTATAGGCGCCGATCATGGCGTAGGCGATGCCGGTGTTGCCGCTGGTGGCGTCCAGGAGAATCTTGCCGGGGGTGAGCTTGCCGGTGCGCTCGCCGTCGAGGATCATGTTGAGGCCGGCGCGGTCCTTTACGGATCCGCCGGGGTTAAAAAACTCGGCTTTGGCGTAGATTTCGACGCCGGGGAGGGTGGCGCTGATGCGCTGGAGGCGGAGCAGGGGCGTGTTGCCGATCTGGCTGAGGAGGCCGGTGGCGAGGGTGAGGGGTCGGGTGGGGAGTGATAACACGGCGCTCATGGACGTAGCTATCATGTTAACACCTTAATGTCCGTAGAGAATAGGGGATTGGGTTGTCACGACTATATTGATGCAGGTGGGGGGCGATTGGGTTGATATTCTTTGGGGGGACGTCCCCATTCCAAAAAACAGTAGTTGGGACCTCTGGCCAATGAAGGATGCGCAACGCAGAATTCGCGAGGACGAAAGACTAGGGGTTCTTTAGCGTGGTGCTTTCCATAA
>JAYTVY010000459.1:0-4865 GCA_043743755.1 Bryobacterales bacterium
CGTACATCAACATCCCGGTTGTGAGCGTGATCTGGTCTTATAGCGGGCTTTCGCCGCAGGAAATGGCGGACCGCGTGGTGACCATCGACGAGCGCGCCATGACCACCACGGTGAACGACATTGAGCACATGGAATCGACGTCGTATAACGGCGCCTCCGTGATCAAGATTTTTTTTCAGCCCAACGCCAAAGTGGAACTGTCCATCGCGCAGGTTACGGCCATGTCGCAGAGCGTTCTGCGTCCGCTGCCACCGGGCATCTTTCCTCCGAGTATCGTCAAGTACGACGCTTCCAGCGTTCCTATCCTTCAGCTCAGCATTCACAGCGACACGCTGGGCGAAGAGCGGCTCTTCGATTATGGCCAGAATTTCATACGCACCAACCTCGCCACCATTCAAGGCGCATCTATTCCGCTGCCCTATGGAGGCAAGCCGCGCGCCATTATGGTGGATCTGGATCCGGACGCGCTCTACGCCCAGCATCTCTCGGCCGCCGATATTTCGAGCGCGATAAATCAGCAGTCTCTGATTCTGCCCGCGGGGACAGCCAAGGTGGGCGATCGCGAATACTTCGTCCGCATGAATAGCAGCCCGGCCACGGTTGAGGGCTTGAATAACCTGCCCATCCGAAGCTTGAACGGGGCCACCGTGTACGTGAAGGACGTCGCTCAGGTGCGCGACAGTTACGCGGTCCAAAACAATATTGTGCGGACCAACGGCAAGCGGGCGGCCCTGCTGACAGTGCTGAAGAACGGCGCGGCGTCGACGCTGGACATCGTAAGAGCAGTGAAGGAAGAGTTGCCGCGTGTAATGGCCGGACTCCCCAAAGAGATTCATGTCACGGAGCTCTTCGATCAATCGCTGTTTGTGCGCGCCGCGATTAGCGGGGTGCTGAAGGAGGCGTCGATCGCGGCCGCCCTAACGGGGTTGATGATCCTGTTGTTTCTGGGCAGCTGGCGCAGCACGCTGATTGTGTGTGTCTCCATTCCGCTTTCCATTCTCAGCTCGCTGATCGTGCTCAGCGTGATGGGCCATACCATCAACGTGATGACGCTGGGCGGGCTGGCTCTGGCGGTGGGCATCCTGGTGGATGACGCCACCGTGGCCATGGAGAACATTCATCGCAACCTGGGGCTGAAGAAGCCGCTGACGCGGGCGATTCTAGATGGGTCGCAGCAGATCGCGATTCCGGCCTTCGTATCCACGCTGGCGATTTGCATCGTGTTTGTTCCGGTGCTGCTGCTCACTGGCGCCGCCAAGTTTCTGTTTACACCCCTCGCGATGGCCGTGGTGTTCGCGATGCTGATGTCCTATCTGCTTTCGCGCACCCTGGTGCCCACCATGATCCACTTCATGCTGCCCTCCGAAGTGGAGCTGTACCAGAAAGGCGAGCAGGGACACGCCGCGGAATCCACCGGCGTCTTCTGGCTGATCCATCATGCCTTTAATCGCCAGTTCGAGCGCATGCGCGGCGCGTATCACGGCTGGCTGGAATGGTGCCTGCATCACCGCGGATGGTTCGCGTCCGTGTTCGGAGCGTTCTGCGCGGCCTCGCTGCTGCTGGCGCTGCTGGTGGGCCGGGATTTCTTTCCGTATGTGGATTCCGGGCAGATGCGACTGCATGTCCGCGCGCCTCAGGGCACGCGCGTGGAACAGACCGAGCGCGTGTTCGCGCAAGTGGAGCGGGAGATCCGGCAGATTGTTCCGGACAACGAACTGAACACCATCCTGGACAACATCGGACTCCCCACCAGCAGCGTCAACCTGGCCTTCGGCGATCTGGCCACCATCGGGGCGTCGGATGGCGATATTCTCATCTCGCTGAAACCGGATCACCGGCCCACGCTGGAGTATGAGCGCATGCTGCGGGAACAGTTGCGCAGGAAGTTTCCCGAAGTGGGCTTCGCCTTTCAGGCGGCGAACATCACCAATCAGATTTTGAACTTCGGCATTCCGGCCCCGATCGACATCCAAGTGGTGGGCCGCAACGCGGAGGTAAATTACCGCATCGCGCAGGACCTGCAGCGGCGCGTAAGCGGCGTCCCGGGCGCGGTGGATGTGCACGTCCGGCAGGAGCGCAACGTTCCCACGCTCAATGTGGACGTGGACCGGACCAAAGCCAATCAAGCGGGCCTGACGGAACGCGACGTGGCCAACAGCATGTTTATCTCGCTGAGCTCCAGCGGCCAGGTTTCGCCCAACCAATGGCTGAATCCGGCGAACGGCGTGAGCTATCAAATCAACGTGCAGACGCCGCAGTACCGCATCGATTCCTTTGATGCCTTGCAGCGGACACCCATCACTCCGCCTAACGGATCCAGCTTGCAGTTATTGCGGAATCTGGTAAGCCTGGAGCGCACGTCCACGCCCGCCATCGTGAGCCATTACAATGTTCAGCCGGTGTTCGACGTGTACGCCAATACCGACCGGCGCGACCTCGGCAGCGTCGCCGGGGATATCAACGACATATTGAAGGACGCAGGCAAGCACCTGCCCGAAGGCACCCTGCTCAAAATGCGCGGCCAGGCGGACACCATGCAGTCCTCGTTTTACCGCCTGGGGCTCGGCATGCTGTTTGCCATCCTGCTGGTGTATTTGCTGATGGTGGTGAATTTTCAGTCCTGGCTGGACCCATTCATTATTTTGATGGCCGTTCCCGGCGCGCTATCGGGAATCCTGTGGATGTTGTTTCTGACGGGCACCACTCTCAACGTTCCGTCGCTGATGGGCTGCATCATGGCGATCGGCGTAGCCACGGCCAACAGCATTCTACTGGTGACCTTCGCCAACGATGAACGCCAGGAGGGGTTGGACCAGATGCAGGCAGCCCTGTCGGCGGGCTTCACGCGGATTCGTCCCGTGGTTATGACAGCGCTGGCCATGATCATCGGCATGCTGCCGATGTCGCTGGGCCTGGGAGAAGGCGGTGAGCAGAACGCGCCGCTGGCCCGCGCGGTAATCGGCGGGCTGATTGTGGCCACCTTTTCGACCCTTTTCTTCGTCCCGGTGGTTTACACTTGGCTTCGGAAGAAACCTCCGATCAATAAAGATCGCCAGATAGAGGAAGAAGCGCACGAGGGGGCTGCGGCGCTGGAGTGACGGGGCGCCCGCCAAACATGGAATCCAAGTACCAGAGAGTCGAGGGACATTCTCATTCGAGTGGACCACCGCGAGGGGGGCGAATTGGCTGGATCGCGCTGCTGGCGGTGTTAGTGCTGGGGGCTCTGTTCGTATTCGGCTACCAGCGCCGGCACCGGATTGAAACCGTGGCCGCGAGCGCGGCCCGGCACCAGCAAGAGGACCTGCCGGTAGTTCACGTGACGAAAGTGCGTCGCGCGCCCGCCGCCAGTGAGCTGCTCTTGCCGGGGAACATTACGCCGGTTACCCAGGCGCTTATCTACGCCCGCGCGTCCGGGTACGTGCGGCGGCGCCTGGTGGATATCGGCGACCACGTGAAGCAAGGCCAGCTGCTGGCGGAAATCGAATCGCCGGAGCTGGACCAGCAGGTGCAGCAGGCACGCGCGGCGCTGGCGCAGGCCGAGCAGCAGGCTCAACAAAGCAAACACGAGCTGGAGAATTCGCGGTCACAGCTGGAACTGGCGCGCGTCACTTGGGATCGGTACAAAGTGCTGGCGGCGCACGGCGCGATCTCGCGGCAGGAGGCGGATCAGCAGCAGGCCACTTTCCGCAGCGCCACCGCGGGGGTGAGCGCGGCCGAGTCTAACGTGAGCGCGGCGGGCCAGAATGTTCACGCAAATCAGGCGAACGTGGAGCGGCTGATCGCCATGCAGGGATTCGAGAACGTCCGCGCGCCGTTTACGGGCATTGTCACCGCGCGCAATTTCGACGTGGGAGCATTGATCTCGGGAAATGGCGGCGGTCCCACAGCGCCCGCGGCATCCAATGGGGGCACGCAGAACAGCGCGGGCGGCGGCGAGATGTTTCGCATCGCGCAAATTGGCACACTGCGCATTATGGTGAACGTGCCGCAGGAGAACGCGCCGGCGGTGCGGGTGGGACAGCCGGCGTCGGTGCTGGTGGCGGAATTTTCGAAGCGCCGGTTCCAGGGCAAGGTAACGCGCACGGCGAACTCGCTGGAAACCAGCACGCGCACCATGCTGACCGAGGTACAGTTGTCCAACCCCGATGGCGCGCTGCTGCCGGGCATGTACGCGCAAGTGCAGATGACCAGCTCCCGGGCGAATCCGCCACTGCTGGTCTCGGGCGACAGTCTGATCACCGGCGCCACCGGGCTCTCGATAGCCATCCTGGCGGACGTTTTACCCGGCCATTCGTATCCCGCGGATGCGAAGCGCGTGCATATCCAAAAAATCGAAGTGGGCCGCGACTACGGGCAGGAGATCGAAGTAACCAGCGGACTGGAAGGCTGGGAATATGTAATTGTAAATCCGGGCGACGGAGTGGAAGAGGGGGCCGTGGTGCAGCCCGCGGCGGCCTCGCAGGGACCGCCCCCGGGCGTCCGGCCGGGCGCGAAACACTGACCGGGCCGCGGACTTCGAATGAAAACGAGACGGTTCTGCACAGTTCTCACGCTCGCGGCACTGGCCTCGGGTCAGCCTCCCGAACACTGGTATGACCGCATCACACGCCCCTACCAGGCGAAATACGTGGGACCCGTTTCCTTCGACAATTCGCCGAGGATCGACAGCTTGTTGCGCGGCGGCAAGCTGTATCTCTCATTGGATGACGCCATTGCGCTGGCGCTGGAGAATAACCTGGACATCGAGCTGCAGCGGTTCACGCCCGGGCTGGCCGAGACGGATCTCCTGCGAGCCAAAGGCGGCGCGACGCTGCGCGGCCTGAGCCTGAGCATCAACGAATTGCCGCAAGGCGTCGGCGGTCCAG
>JAYTVY010000460.1:0-2114 GCA_043743755.1 Bryobacterales bacterium
GCCGGCGCGATCATAGTAGCCGCCGGGGTTGCACGGATCCACATCGTAGTAGTAACCGGGGCTGTAGTAATACGGCGAGCCATAGTATCCGCCGTAATAGCCGAATCCGAACCCGTAGCCGCCGCGATAGTAGCGGCCGCGGTCGTCACGGTCTCTTCCGCCGTAGTAGCCGCGAGATCCGCCATAGCCGCGCCCCTCGCCTGAGTAGCCGCGTCCCGAGTACGCGCGTCCGCCGCCCGAGTATGCCTGGCCGCCGCCGGAATATCCGCGTCCGTTGCCTGAATACGCTTGTCCGCCGCCCGAGTAGCCGCGTCCGCCGCCGGAGTATGCCTGGCCGCCGCCCGAGTAGCCGCGCCCACTACCGGATTGTTGACCGCCCGAGTAGGCGCGTCCCCCACCGGAGTATGTTTGGCCGCCGCCGGAACTTCCACGGCCGCCTGAATACGATTGGCCGCCTGAATTGCCGCGTCCGCCGCTGTCGTGGCGTTGCGCGAAGGCTGAACCCGAAATTAGTAGTGCTCCCGCCAGCAATGCCGGCAGTGCGAAAGTCTTGGTGGATATGATCATTGCCATTCCGTCCTCTGCTGGCTTAGATGCGCGCGGAGGGAGTTAGGTTATGTGGATTACAGAGGGCGGCGCTTGAAAACACTGCGGTTAGCGTAGATGAATGATAAATAACGGGGCGGCACCGGAGGTACCTGGGTCCGGACATTCCGGCTTCACGCTAGTATGACCGTATGGAAGCAAGGTTGAAATACTGGAAGGCTGCGCCCGAGGTATTGCAGGCGATGACGGAGCTTCAGAACGTGGTAAACCAAAGCGGTCTGGAGCGCGGGCTGCTGGATCTAGTGACGCTGCGCGTCTCGCAGATCAACGGGTGCGCGTTTTGCATCGATATGCACGTCAAGGATGCCCGCGCGCATGGGGAATCGCGGGAGCGGCTGGATGTTCTCGTCGCGTGGCGCGAATCGCCGTTCTATACCGATCGGGAGCGAGCCGCGCTGGCCTGGGCGGACGCGGTGACCTTGCTCGGCGAGGGGCACGTATCGGACGAGGTGTACCTGGCATCGCGCGCGCACTTCTCGGAAGCGGAGCTGGTAAAGCTGACGCTGGCGCTGGTGACGATCAACGGATGGAATCGGCTCAACGTGGCGTTCCGGACCGTGCCCGGGAAGTACCAGGCGGCCGCGCACTAGCGCCCCCAGCGCTGAGCGCATAGCGATTCCAAACTGGATACATGTTCTCGGAATATGAGGTTGTCAAACGGCATTGGAACCATCGGGGCGATCATGATGGTTTAGACTTAGTTTCCGTAGATTACGACGTCGAATTCACTGCGGGACGACGTTTGGAGGCCTTAGCACCACGGGGTGGCGTGAACGCGAGAGGAGCGAATTAAGCGGATTCGTTACTGCCCGGTCGTCGCGTAGAATCCGCTCCCGCGATGACGCTCGCCGGACTCTGAGAATCGCGCCAAGCTCATTTTCACAATAGATATCGTCTTGATGGCTGAGAACTGGCCCACGTGATGCCGAGCGCGTTGCTTCCAGGAGGTCCCTGGCCCCACGGCGGCGGCCAGAGAGCGCTTTTGGCAGTAGAACTGGAAGAGTGGCGATTGGCGGCTTGCGCGAGCAAGCAGGGGGAGTGACGGAAAGCCGGTCCAATCCGGCCAATGGGGATTCTTTTTTGCAAGGAAAAACAGCCGCGCCCAGCTCAGCGTCAGGATCATCTTCAGCTTGGATCCGGATTTCGTGGAGCACGTTCTCCACTACCTGACTCGCACTTTGGATGAGGTTGACCAGCGGCAACAAAATCTGTCCCTTGGCTTGGAAGAACTGCTCGATCATGGCTGCCGCTTCCTGGGCGGCTCTCGTCACGATCTGGTATTGTGTCTTCACGGCGGTTGGCTCCTTTTTCGGATTCGACTTCAGCAACCGGATTCTATCGAAACCGGTGCCGCCGCCGTTACCAACCTTCGACGACAGATGGGACGCGCTCGCCGGGCACGAACGGAGCGTAAGCGTACGGCGAACCCAGGTCAGCGGCGGGCAGCAGCCCAGCGTGCGGGGGTGAGCGGGGCGACCTCGGATAGCTTGCGGCGCGCCATTCCCGGC
>JAYTVY010000461.1:0-2871 GCA_043743755.1 Bryobacterales bacterium
GCCGGCGCATGGAGCCCGTAACCGGGCAGCTTCTTCTCGATTTCGACGAAGAAGAGATCTCGCGCCTCCTGGCTTTTCCGGCCGCGGGGGAAGAAGCTCCCGCGCCGGTGAGCGGCCATAAGCGGAAGCGCGACGCGGAGCAGTGGTTCGAAAAAGGCCTGGATCTGGAACAGGCGGGCGCTCCCATGGAGGACATCATCGCGGCCTATCGCAAGGCCATTGACATCGATCCCGCGTCGGCCGGCGCACTGGTGAATCTGGGCACGGTCTACTTCAATTCGCGCAACTGGCGCGATGCCGAACGCTATTACCGCGCGGCGCTGGGAATTGATGCCGAGTACGCGCTGGCGCATTTCAATCTAGGCAATCTGTTCGATGAAAAAGGGGACCGCGCCGCCGCGCTCGCGCACTATGAATCGGCCCTCCGTTCCAATCCCAGTTACGCCGACGCGCATTACAACATTGCGCTGCTGTATCAGGCGGCGGGACAAAACCTTAAGGCAGTTCGTCACTGGAAGCTGTACTTGAAGGTGGACCCAGGCAGTTCCTGGGCCAACATCGCCCGCCGTGAGCTCGCCAAGCTGCGTGACGCCACCATTGTGAACGGCACGCGGGCGGATTAGATCGATGAAATCGCGCTAAAATAAGGAGAACCCTGCGGTTTTCCGCCTTCGGTTCGCACGCCGAGCAGTCGCTCGGGCATCTTCGCAGAGAGGTTTTCATTGGGACGCATCGCACTCGCATTCCGCGGTTTCTTCGCCATTCTGTTCACGGGGCAGCTCCCCGCCGATATCGCCCAGGCATTTGGATACGCGAAAGCCAGGCCGCAGCCCGCGCCGAAAGCGGTACGCCAACTGGGGCCATCGGATGGCGCGCTACAAATGCTGGGAATTCTGCAGCGCGATTCACGGCTGCTGGATTTCATGATGGAGGACATCTCGGCTTTCGAGGACGACCAGATCGGCGCGGCTGTGCGCAACCTGCATGATCAATGCCGCGATTCGCTTAACCGCTACGTGCGCCTGGCTCCCGTGATCGACGGCGTCGAGGGCACGTTTACGAAGATCGATTCGAGCGACCCCAACACCGTGAAGCTGCTGGGCAATGTTCCGGCCAACGGCAAAGCGGCCGGCGGAATGCTCCGCCATAAGGGCTGGCGCGCCGATAGTATCGACTTGCCGCCGCTGGCAGCGAGCCAGAACGCCGCCATCATCGCCCCCGCCGAAATCGAGATCGAGTAGAGTGCCATCCACCATTATCGGAATCGACCTGGGCACCACCAATTGCAGTGTCACGCGCGGCGAGGCCAAGAGCATCACCGTCGAACCCATCGCGCAGCTGGTGAATCCGGGCGAAGTGCGCGAAGAGCTTCTGCTGCCGTCGTTCCTGTACATCCCAGGCCCTAACGATTTTCCAGCCGGCTCCCTCGATCTGCCCTGGAGCGATCAGAGCGCCAACGTTACGGGCGTGCTCGCGCAGAAGCGCGGCATCGAGAATCCTGGACGCCTGGTCTCGTCGGCCAAATCCTGGCTGTCCCACGCGGGCGTGGATCGCATGGCGGCGATTCTGCCTGTCACCGCTCCGGCCGGCGTCGAAAAGCTGTCCCCCGTGCAGGTTTCCAGAGAGTATCTGGAGCATATTCGCCACGCCTGGGATGCCAAATTTCCCGAGTTGCCATTCGCCGGGCAGCAGGTGCTGGTGACGGTGCCGGCATCTTTTGATGCGGTGGCGCGCGACCTGACGTTGAAGGCCGCGGAACAGGCCGGCTATCACAACATCGCGCTGCTGGAAGAACCGCAGGCCGCGTTTTACGCCTGGCTCGAACGGCATCCGGACTGGCGCGAGCGGGTCGCCGTGGGCGATTTGATTCTAGTGGTGGACATCGGCGGAGGAACCACCGATTTCACCTTGATTTCCGTTTCCGAGAGCGCCGGCGAGTTGCAACTCGAGCGCGTGGCCGCGGGCGAACATCTGCTGCTGGGCGGCGACAACATGGATCTGGCGCTGGCCCGCTTCGTTGAACAGGAGCTGTCGGCAAGGAATGTGAAGCTGGACGCGCTGCAGCTCTACGCTCTGTGGCAGCAATGCCGCGGCGCCAAAGAGAAGCTGCTCGAAGAAGGCAGCCGCAAGGAAGACCACGCGGTGACTATCCTGGGCAAGGGCACGGGACTGGTGGGCGGCGCCATCAAGGCGAAACTGTCGCGGGAAGACTTGAACAAGATTCTGCTCGAAGGATTCCTGCCGCTGGTGTCGAGCCGGGATATGCCGCAGAGGACTCGCCGGGCCGCGCTGCAGGAAATCGGGCTGCCCTATGCGGCCGATCCGGCAATTACCCGGCACCTCGCGCGTTTTCTGCGGCAACAGGACGCCGGAAGCACGCTCGCGTGCCCGACGCATGTTCTCTTCAACGGCGGCGTGTTGCGCGCCAAAGTAGTGCGCAGCCGGATTTTAGAAGCGCTCAACTCATGGCTGAAGGAAGAAGGCCGTCCGCCGGTTAAGCCGCTGATCGGCGAGGATCTGATGCATGCCGTTTCGCGCGGGGCCGCATTCTACGGTATCTCGCGGCAGGGCGGCGGGGTGCGCATTCGCGGGGGAGTTCCCCGCACGTATTATGTAGGGATTGAGAGTTCGATGCCAGCCGTTCCCGGAATGCCCGCTCCGATCAAGGCGCTGACAGTAGCGCCGTTCGGCATGGAAGAAGGGACCGATCTGCGGATTCCCGGCCGCGAGTTCGCGCTGGTGGTGGGCGAGCCGGCTGAGTTCCGCTTTTTCAACTCCGCCGCGCGCAAGCATGACGCGCCCGGTTCGATGATCGAAGATGTCGGCGACGATCTGCAGGAGCTTTCGCCCATCGAGGTCACGCTCCCCGCG
>JAYTVY010000462.1:0-2327 GCA_043743755.1 Bryobacterales bacterium
TATCAATACGAGCGCCAGATGAATTCAGATGAAGTTCGCAAGCACTTCGGACTGGTGCAAGTGAAGCGCTGGACGCAGCGCGGCCAATTCATAGAAATCTACGCTGCCGTTGTACTGCCTGGCAGATAGGTAACAGTTCAATCCGGGCACATGGGTGACACTTTCTCTATACAGGATGCTGTGGGAGGGCTCGCGGTTTCAGACTGTATTTGATCGCCGCGGTTGCCCTGGGAAGAGAGGGGGGATACGCAAGGGGGGTTTCAGCGAAGCGCTTTGAAACCCCCTCTTGCGGGGGGAGCCGCAGCATCGATGCGCGCCAGCGTTTTGTGCTGGCGCGTAGCGTGCGCGGCGTGGGGGGAACCCGCCCGCCCCGGCTTGCCCCCGGAGGGGGAAACGGGAAAGGGGGAGTTAAACTTCCTTGCTGCCGCAGGCATTCTACGCCGTGGTCTTGACAGACGGGCTCTCCAGCTTTTGGATGCTCCCCTTGCGCTCGTCAAATATCCCCAGCGGGTAATCAAAGAACCACATCCGCCAACGGCCGTCTTCGATCGGCTCCAGACCGAGCGATTCGGCCAGCAGAGCTTTGCCCACGAAGATGCTGTCACTCCACCAGCGCATCGTGCCACATTGCCGCACGCGACGAACCTCCCAATCCTCGGGATATTCCGGCTCCGCCAGGCGGCTGGGATAACTGCGGTCGGCGGCCACATAGAACTCCGCAGGTGTTTTCATCTGCAATGCCGCATGCGGCCGTTCCCAATTGTATTCCTGGCGGAATCGATCAAAGGCTTGCTGCTGCGCCCGCAGATTGCCGGCCGGTGGTTTCGCCGTGGCCTGTTTCAAGCTGCGGTGCATCCGCTCATGGCGCCCATTGTGTTGCGGCTTGCCCGGTGGAATCCGCTCCGGCCGGATTCCCAGTTTGATCCACCATACCGACAGCGCCGACAATCCCGCTAACCCCACGCTGGCAAACGGTTCGCCATTGTCGGTACGCATGGCCTCTGGTAGACCATACTCGCGAAACGCTGCCTCCATCACTCCCCGCACGCTACGCGTGTTCATCCCCTCCACCGCCTGGCAACGCAACAGATACCGGCTGTATCCGTCGCTGATGGTCAGCGGGTCGCACCGGCTCCCGTCCCCGCACCGGAACCAGCCCTTGAAGTCGGCGCACCAGACTTGGTTGGCTCCGCCAGCGTGCCGCAACGGGCTCTGGCTCGGAGTGGCCTTGCGGCTTCGCTTCCGCGGCACCGTCAATCCCGCCCGGTTCAGCATCTCGCCGATAGTGCTGGCCGCGGGCCATACGATCTCCGGAGCCTCCCGCTGTAATCTCGCCCGTAGTTTTTCAGGCCCCCAATGGGGGTGCTGGCGTCTCATGTCCAGCACTTCCTCGGCTACCTCCTTGAGCACCTCATTGGGATGCCGGTTCGGCGCCCGCGATTGGTCTCGCAACCCTTCCAGACCATCGCTTTGATATCGCTCCAGCCACTTGTATCCGGTCTTCCGACTCACGCCGTAGCGCCGGCACAGCTCGGCGAATCTCCAATCGTCCGCCTTGTACTCCTGAACGAATTTGAACCGTTCTTCCAGCACACATGTCTCTTTCCACCCCATAGCTCTTTAGATGAGCCGACCGGGGTCAAAGTGTTACCCATGTGTCCCGATTGAACTGTTACCTATGTGCCCGGTTTATACAGTAGTTATGGGCAGCCTATCCAGGCTGCGGACCTGCTTTCCAGCGGGTCCTCGGCAGGATACCATCCTGCCCACGGGTAAAGGAACCGGGCGATGTTCCTTAGAAAGCCATTGTCTGCGCCACCAGGCCTGAACACTACACCAGCGCCCGCCGGACGCGATGAACGATGGTTCCACAGCACAGTGCAATCCACACGGCCGGTGCCACTGCCGTCACCCACGCGCTCACCGGCCAGCCGAGAGCCATCCATGCGCCTAGAACTCCCAGCGCCAGCGCGCGATCGCTTTTGCCGAACGGACCATCGTGACGGCGCGTGCTTCCGATCGTGAGTCCCACCACGCCCGCCATCTCGGTGAGCGCGGCGAAGAAGATCGCGCCCGCGACCGCCAGCGGATTCCATCCGGGCAATGTGGCGAACGGCAGCGTGAGCGCTGAGTCGGAGATCACATCCGTGAGTTCATTCAGCACCGCGCCAAGTCTCGATTTCTGGCCGTGTTCCCGCGCCAGCATCCCGTCCATCGCGTTCAGCGCCATCCTCGCGAACAGAAATATCGGAAGCAGAATCCAACCCCGATGTTTCAGTGCGAGAACGGCGCCGAGCATTATCGATGCCCCGCCCGCCGCAATGGTC
>JAYTVY010000463.1:0-4565 GCA_043743755.1 Bryobacterales bacterium
CCTGTGCCCGGGTTGCGCCGATGGCCATGCGGATGCCG
The DNA here is from genome assembly GCA_043743755.1 of Bryobacterales bacterium. Taxonomy (GTDB): domain Bacteria; phylum Acidobacteriota; class Terriglobia; order Bryobacterales; family Bryobacteraceae; genus JALYHQ01. The sequence continues at coordinate 39 of JAYTVY010000463.1, forward strand.
ATTTCGCGGGTCCGGCGCGAGACCGCGTAGGCCATCACGCCGTAAATTCCCGTCGCGGAGAGCGCCAGCGCCAGCATCCCAAACGCACCCAGGGCGATGGCGGCGATGCGGGCAGGGAAGAAAGTCCACGTGAGTTGATCCTCCACGCTGCCGGTTGCGAACAGTGCGATGGAGGGATCGATTTCGCGTACCAGGCCGCGAATTGAAGGCATGATAGACCCGGGGGAAATCTCTCGCGTGCGAGCTACTAAGGAAGCCTTCGACTTATACCAGGTGTCCAGCGGCGTCCAGAAGGCCAGCGGCGCCTGATCGGTTAGATTGTAATATTTCCCATTCTCGACGACGCCCACAATTTCCATCGGTTCCTTCGCTGTGTTGGTGGAAAAGCGGCGGCCCAGCGGGTTGCCTCCATCCAGCAATCGTGCCACGAACGCCTTGTTCACAATGGCCACCCGGGGGCTGCCCTGCTTGTCCCTGGCATCGAACTCGCGGCCCGAAATCAAGCGCGTTCGCATGGTGCGGAAATAATCGGAGCTGGCCGTAAAGGTGTAAGCGTTCGGCACGTCGGCGGCGCGCTTGGGAACGGGCTTGCCTTCGATATAGACTGCATTCCAGGCGACGGTGGGCGTTAACGGGATATTATCCACCAGCGTGGCCGCCTCCACTCCCGGCAGTTGCCGGACCCTCTCCAAAATGCGCCGCTCAAACTCACGGCCGCGCGGCTCGTCATAGCCTTGCATGTTCAGATCGAACGAGACCGTGGCGAGACCGGAAAGTTCAAAGCCGAAGGGCGCGGAGAGCGACCGTTGCAAACTCTTGACCACCAGCACCGAACAAAAAAGCAGCAGCACCGATAAGCAGACCTGGGCCGCGACCATGTAATCGCGCAAATGCCAGTAGCGGAATCGCCCCGCCGCGGCTTCATTCTTCAGTGCCGGCACCAGGTCCGTTTTAGTCGCCTGCAACGCCGGTAGCAGACCGAATAACAACGCCGTGACGGCCGACACAACCAAGGCGAACACAAACACGCGCATATCCACGGGAATGCTTACCGCCAACGGCATATCCACCGGAGGATGCCACGCCGCCAGCGCGCTCGTGATCCAGACCGCCAACAGGGCGCCGCCCAAGCCTCCCAGCAGAGCCACCATGAGATTCTCGGTCAGCAGTTGCCGGATCAGCGCCATTCGTCCACCGCCGAGAGCCAGCCGGATAGCGGTTTCCTTGCGTCTGTCGCCGGCGCGGGCAAGCAACATGCTGGCGAGGTTCACGCAGGCTACTAACAACACCAGACAGGAGACGCCGAACATCACCGCGACGAAGCCGATGATGGCCTTCCGCCCCAACGCTCCCACCAACCCCGGAGGAGTGAGCGTGATCTTCATGCCGCCGTTGTCCTGTGGGTATTCCTGCGCCAGGTTCCGTCCCATCCCGTTGAGAGCCGACTCAGCCTGCACCATGCCGATGCCTGGCTTCAAACGCCCAAGCGCGAAGAAGTTGCGGGCGGACCGGCGTTCCTGAAGATCTTCACCGGCCTGCAGCTCTTTCTGCATAGCCATCGGGAAATAAACGTCCGGAGCCATGATAAGCTCCGTACCGAAAAACTCCTTGGCGGCGATTCCCAACACGGTGAACTCCCGGCCATTCACTTGAACCTTGGCGCCAACAATATTGGGGTCCCCTCCAAAGCGCTTTTGCCAGCCTGTGTATGTGAGAACCATCACCGGATGACCTCCGCGAATCTTGTCGTCCTCGGGCTGGAGCAGGCGGCCGGCGTGCGGTTTGACTCCCAGCAGCTCGAAGTAGTTCCCGGTCACCGTAAGCGCCCATATCCGCTGGCTGTCGCCCTTGCGGCCAATGCTCGCCGGAACAAAGCCAATGCAGGCCAACCCGGTCAGCACGCTATTGCGGTCGCGAAAATCGCGATAGTTCGGGTACGAGACCAGCGGGATAGCGTTATTCCCGCCCATCGACTGGTTCAGAGAGACCAGCTCCGAGCCGCGTTCCACCCCCGGTAAAGGCCGTAAGAGAATTGCGTTGATCACGCTGAAGATGGTTGCGTTTGCGCCGATACCCAGCGTCAGCGATAGCACGGCCATGGTGGTGAACAGCGGGCTCTTGCGCAAGGTGCGCCATCCATATCGAAGATCCCGGCCGAGCCGTTCGAGCGATCCCCAGCCCCACATCTCCCGGATGCTTTCCTTCAGAAGCCCCACATTTCCAAAATCGCGGCGGCTGGCCTGTTCGGCTTCTTGGGGCGTGACGCCGGAGCGAATTCGCTCCTCGGCTTCCAGCGCCAGGTCGTGGGCGATCTCATCCTCGAGATCGGTCTCGCGTCGTTTCCGCCGCCAAAAATCCCACCGCATCGCCGCTCCTCGCTTTACGCCGGACGCATCACCCGGGTGATCGCTTTGACTAGCAGCTTCCACTTCGATTGCTCAGCCACCAGTTGCTCTCGCCCCGCGTTGGTGAGCCGGTAATACTTCGCTCGCCGGTTTTGTTCCGAAGCCTTCCATTCCGAGACGATCAGGCCCCGCGCTTCCAGACGATGCACCGCCGGGTAGAGTGACCCGCGCTCGATCAACAGCAGTTCGGCGGAACTCTGCCGGATCGCCTGCCCGATGCCATGCCCGTGCTGCGGCCCCCATTGAAGAGTCCGCAAAATTAGCATGTCGAGCGTGCCCTGGAGTAATTCGATATGGCTTTCGTCAGGCGTCTTCTTCGGCATGCTCTAGAAGACACTCTAGCAGAAGCTTTGCCGGTTGTCTACTAGATTGTCTGCTAGTGTCCGAGATCAACGGGAAAACTACTTCGGCTGCGCCACCACTCTCAAATAAGGCTTCACCGTCTTCCACCATCCGGATATTTCTGCCTGGCTTCCTCGTCCGACACCGCCGGCACGATGATCACATCCTCACCCTGCTTCCAGTTCACCGGCGTCGCTACCTTGTGCCTGGCCGTCAGCTGAATCGAATCCAGCACCCGCAGCACCTCGTCGAAATTCCGCCCTGTGCTCATGGGATAACTCAGCATCAACTTGATCTTCTTGTCGGGACCCACCACGAACACCGTCCGCACCGTGGCGTTCGTCGCCGCCGTCCGCCCCTCCGAAGTGCTCCCCGCGTCGGCGGGCAGCATGTCGTACAGTTTGGCCACTTTCAACTCAGGATCCCCAATCATCGGGAAGTTCACTTTGTGTCCCTGCGTCTCTTCGATATCCGCGGCCCACTTGCCATGGCTGGTCACCGGATCCACGCTCAGTCCGACGATCTTGCAGTTGCGTTTCATGAACTCAGGCTCCAGCCCCGCCATGTAGCCGAGTTCGGTGGTGCATACCGGCGTAAAATCCTTCGGATGCGAAAACAAGATTCCGTACCCGTCGCCGATCCACTCGTGAAAGTGAATCGGACCCTGCGTGGTCTCAGCCGTGAAATTCGGCGCTTCGTCATTGATGCGTAAAGCCATGTTCGTCTCCTGTACTTCAATCTTACTCCGCTACTTTCACGAAGAGGATAATACTGCGCTCAATCGCGCCAACGCCGCGCATCCACTGGCCCCGAAACCGGCTGCCTCGCTCTTCCAAATGGATCAGAAACAAGGACTTCCCCTCCAGCAGTCCGAATTTGGCTTCGTTTTTGCGACGACCGAAATTCAAACCTTGCCCGCCGCCGCATGACACCCCCCATGCCATCCCTGATACACTAAGGCTTACCTGCATGGCTATCAGCAAAGACCTACTGGACATTCTGGTTTGTCCCTTGTGTAAAGCGCCGGTTACCCTCAAGCCCGATCAGAGCGGCTTGAAGTGTACGCAGTGCAAGCGCGTCTACCCGATCCGGGATGACATTCCGGTCATGCTGATCGAAGAAGCGAAAATCGAGGAGTAGCCTCGCTCTATCAATGCTCACCGTGTTGCAGCGCCTCCCCGTGGGCGCGCGAGTTGCCGTTATCCGATTGCGCTCGCTCGGAGACTGCGTTCTCACTACCCCCGCTCTTCAGCTCTTGAAGCAGGCGCGTCCCGATCTCGAGATCGGCGTAGTCGCCGAAGGAGCTTTCGCGGCCGTGTTCGCCGGGAATCCCGACGTCTCCCGGGTTCTGCCGCCCCATTCGGTGGACCTGGTCCGCTGGCGTCCAAAGCTGGTTCTCAATCTCCACGGCGGCGCTCGCAGCGCGCGGCTTACGCTGGCCAGCCGGGCGTCCTTCCGCGCCGGCTTCGATTATTTCCGTTTCCGCCTGCTCTACAACATCCACATTCCATCCGCCCAGCAGATCCTCGCCGTGGACCGAAAAGTTCACACCGCCGAACATGCCGCCAGCGCGATGTTTCATCTCGGCGTGCCGGTCAGCGAAGTCCCGCGCGCGCGCTTGTTCGCCACTCCCAGCCACTGGCATCGTCCTTATGCCGTCCTCCACCCGTTTGCTTCCGTCGCTGCCAAAACGTGGTCTCCCGATAATTTCCGAACGCTAGCCCGCTTCGTCGAGGAACACCTGGGCCTGGAACCGGTCTTCGTCGCTGGACCCGGCGAG
>JAYTVY010000464.1:0-2730 GCA_043743755.1 Bryobacterales bacterium
GGAGCGCGAGCGCCTCGCGGAGCGTCGCGGGCGCGGTGTATTCGAATTCCTGCGGGATCATGCCTGGCCTCCGGCTTGAATCAAGTTCCAGAGTCTCTCCGGCGTCATGGGCATATCGATATGCCGCACGCCTAGAGTACTCAGCGCATCCACCACCGAATTCACCACCGCCGGCGAACATCCGATGGTGCCCGCCTCGCCGACGCCCTTGACGCCCAGCGGATTCACGGGCGACGGAGTTTCGGTGTGGCTGCTTTCGATCCACGGAATCATGCTGGCCTTGGGAAGCGCGTAATCCATCAGCTCACCCGTGATCAGCTGCCCGTTGTCGTCATACACCGCCTGCTCCCATAGCGCCTGGCCCAAACCCTGGACCACGCCGCCGTGTACCTGGCCGTCCACGATCAGCGGATTGATAATCTTTCCGCAATCGTCGACGGCGACATAGCGCAGGATCTTCACATCGCCGGTTTCGCGATCTACTTCCGTAACCACGATGTGCGCGCCGAACGGGAACGTAAAGTTGGGCGGCTCCCAGAAATATGTCGCCACCATGCCCGGTTCGGTGTTAGGCGGCAGCTTCATGGCGCGATACGACGCGCCTGCAATCTCCGCCAGCGTAACCGACTTGCCGGTGGCATGGTCCACGCATTTGCCATTGACGAACGAAACGTCGTCGGATTCCAGCAGCATGGCGCCATACAGCCTGATCTTCTTCTTCAGCTCTTGGATGGCGAAGTACATGGCGGTGCCGCCGATGGCCGTGCCGCGGCTGCCGAAGGTCCCGATGCCGTACTGCACGATGGAGGTGTCGCCGTGCAGCACCAGCACATCGTCGATCCCGACGCCCAGTTCATCGGCGGCAATCTGCGCGAAGGTGGTCTCCTCGCCCTGGCCGTGCGGCGAGCATCCGGTCATCACGCACACTTTGCCCGAAGGCTCGATCTTGACCGTGGCGCTTTCCCAGCCGCCCGCGGGAGTGGCGGGCGACGGTCCCATGGCGCAGATCTCGCCGTAAGTAGACATGCCGATCCCCATCAATCGCCCGTTCGCGCGCGCCTGGACCTGATCGGCTCGCAGCTTTTTGTATTCAACGATGCCCAGCGCCTTGTCCAGCGGCGCGGCATAGTTTCCGCTGTCGTACGTGAGGCCGGTAGCCGTTGCGTAGGGGAACTTGTCATTGGCCACGAAGTTCTTGTAGCGAATCTCGGCGGGATCCATCTTCAGCTCCGCCGCAAGAATATCCACCATGCGCTCGATGCCGTGGGTGGCCTCCGGCCGGCCCGCGCCGCGGTAGGCATCGGTAGGCACGGCGTTGGTGAAGACGCCGACGATGTCGGCCCGAATGTTGGCGCAGTTGTACAGGCCCGGCATCATCAAGACGGAGAGCGTCGGAATGGCCGGCGTGAGCAACTGGTGATAAGCGCCCAGGTCCTGAATCAGCTTCAGCTTAATTCCCGTGATGATGCCTTCCCAAGTGGCCGCGACTTCGTAATAATCCACGTGGCCGCGCCCGTGGATGGTGCACTGGAAATTCTCGCGCCGCGATTCGATCCACTTCACCGGCTTGCCGATGCGCATGGCGATGAAACCCATCAGCGCTTCCTCGGCGTATACGTTGAGCTTGCTGCCGAAGCCGCCGCCCACTTCCGGCGTTACCACGCGGCAGTGATTCTCGGACAGTCCCAGCATCTGGGCCACCAGTGTGCGCATCAGATGAGGAATCTGCGTGGAGGAATAAATGGTGAGCGCCTTGTCGCCGGTTTTCCAATCCGCCACCACGCCGCGCGTTTCCATGGAGGTGGGAATCAGCCGCTGGCTGGTAATGCGCTGCTTCACCACCACGCCGGCCTCGGCGAATGCCTTGTCCACATCGCCGCCTTCCTGGTGGTAATTGAAGGCGGTGTTATCGGGCCACTCCGGATGGACCGCGGGCGCTCCTGAAGCCAGCGCTTTCTCGGGATCGCTCACCGCTTGAGTGGGCGCGTAGTCCACTTCCACCAGTTCGGCCGCGTCGCGCGCGATGTATTTATCGGTGGCCACCACCACCGCTACCGGATGGCCCAGAAAGTACACGCGGTCAATCGCCAGAATGTAATGATGTGGTACGCGCAGACCGGGCAGCGATGCGCCGCAGGGGACCGGACCCACATCCTTGGTGTCGTGGCCGGTGAAGATCGCCACCACGCCGGGCAATGCGGCGGCGGCTGTGGTGTCAATGCTCCGAATGCCCGCGGCGCCATGCGGACTGCGCACGATGCAGGCATGATGCATGCCGGGCATCTGGATGTCATCCACATAGGTAGCCGCGCCGGTGATCAGCCGCGGATCTTCGCGGCGCTTGATGCGCTGGCCGACCAGCTTTTCAGTGGTGGTGATGGTGGTGGCCATGTTACGCCCCCGCCTTCGCCGCCGTTTTCACGGCGTTCACGATGTGCTGGTAGCCGGTGCACCGGCATAGATTGCCTTCCAGGCCATGCCGGATCTCGGCTTCGGTGGGATCGGGATTGCGCTCCAGCAACTGCTTGGACGCCATGATCATGCCCGGCGTGCAGAATCCACACTGGAGCCCGTGCTCGCTCCAGAAAGCTTCCTGCATCGGATCGAGCTTGCCGTTAACGGCAAGGCCTTCGATGGTGAGTACGTCGCGCCCTTCGCACTGCACGGCGAACATGGTGCAGCTCTTTACGGCCTTGCCGTCGACATTGACGGTACAGGCCCCGCAGAGCG
>JAYTVY010000465.1:0-2251 GCA_043743755.1 Bryobacterales bacterium
GCCCCCTTGCGCAATACCAGCACTTGCAGCGGGTTCCCAGTGGATGCAAAGGCCGTTCGCAGTCCGTTCACCAGCGCCAGCATAGCCAGCAGCACCGCCACCGTCAGCGCGATACCCAGCGCGGTCATCACCGTAGTGGTCTTGCGAACCCAAAGGTTTCTCAAGTTGTATGAGATAGGAATGGCCATGCTTTTATCCGGCATCCCTTAGAGAATCGAGAATCGAGGTTCTCGAGGCGTTCCACGCCGGAATCAGCGAGCTGAACAGGCCGATGATCACCGCCAGCGCCAGCGAGAGAAGCGCCACCGGCGGGGTCAGAGTGAGAGTTTTGAGAGCTTGAACGAAGGCGGGTGCGTGACGCACCAATGAACATAGCCCGGCCGCGAGTATCAAACCGATGGCTCCTCCCACCAGAGAAATGAAGACCGACTCGCCCAGAATGATTCCCAGGATGGCTTCACGCGTGAATCCCAGCGTCTTAAGAATTCCCACCTCGCGAATTCGCTCGCGGACAGACATCGAGATGGTATTGCCGGAAACCAGCAGAATGGTGAACGTAACGGCGCCGCAGATGGCCATCAGAAACAGTTTGATATTCCCAATAAACGAAGCGAAGCTGAGTTGGAACGCTCGTTCGGATTCGGTAACCGTGGGGAAGGGAGAATTATCGAATAGCGCGTCAATGGCCTTGGCTACGCGGGGAACGGACTCCGGGCCGTCGGTCTGGACTAAGAACGCACCCGCTTGATCGCGGCGAGGACTGCCCACCGGCAAGCTCTCGCGCAGATACTCGCGGTTGAAATAGAGAGACTCTTCGTGATCGGGCTCATCGTAGATTCCTACAATGGTCAGCTCCACGTTGACGGGAAAGATATCGCCCTGCAGGGGGATTCGGTCGCCGAGCTTCCAGTTGAATTTCTCGCTCAGGGCCCGGGACACGATGCATCCGGTGCGCTCGCGCTCGAAGGCGCGTCTCTGGTCGTCGGGCATCTCCAACTCGGGCCGGACGGCCATGTATGCCCGGGGCCCGGTGGCGAAACGGGCGAAAAAGTTCTTGCGGTCGCGGCTGTCCTTATAGGTGCCGCCAAACCATTGCCATTCGGCTACTTCACGAACGCCGGGCACGTGCTTTATGCGGCCTTCATAAGATACCGGCAAAGACTGGGTAAGCGAAACCTTGTGGCGCGTCACCACCCGCAGGGCGCGCGCGGGCGTGGTTTCTCCGCCCAGGAAAAGGGCGCTGTACATCGCCATCAGCACGCCCAGCAGGCACAGCGACACCGCGATGCTGCCGATGGTGAGCAGGCTGCGGCGGCGGTTGCGCAGTGTGTTCTTGATCATCAGCGGGATGTAGCGCAGCATGATTCTCAGGATACCGCGCGCGCCGCGCCCCTCCGAGCGCCAATCGGCGAACAGCGCACCGGGACCGGCGAAATCCGTTGCTGTAAGCTGGCTGAAGTGCGGGATCTGCCCGAAGTGCGGGATAACGACGAGCTCTGGATGCGGGAGGCGCTGGTTCTTGCGGCGCAAGCCGAGGCCGCCGGGGAAGTGCCGGTGGGGGCGGTAGCCGTAGCCGAAGGCGTCGTCGTCGGGCGGGGATTCAATTCACCTGTGGCCCACGCCGATCCCACGGCCCATGCCGAGATTCTGGCCCTGCGCGAGGCCGCCCGGTCGCTCGGGAATTACCGCCTCGCGTCCGTCACCTTGTACGCCACGCTGGAGCCCTGCCCGATGTGCGCGGGCGCGCTGGTGGCCGCCAGGGTCCGCCGGCTGGTCTTCGGCGCACGGGATTTGCGCTTCGGCGCGGTACGCAGCAAGTTCCGCCTGGCCGATTCCGATCTGCTCAACCACCGCGTGGAAATTGCGGAAGGCGTCCTGGGCTTCGAGTGCACGGAGCTGCTAAAAAACTTCTTCAGTGCGCGGCGGTAGCCGGCGGAACCTCGCGGATGCGGATGTTGCGAAACATGGCCACCGAGCTGCGGTCGTGCAATTGCAATCCAATGGGGCCGGTCTTCGATCGCTTGAGATCGCCGGCGTATTGGGACACCAGCTCGCCATTCAGTTTCACCCGGATGTTCCCGTCGCGGCTCTCGATGTCGAAAGTGTTCCAGTCATTGTCTTTTTGAAACCCGGTCTTCGCCGAGTGGAACAGATACACGCTGCCCGAGGGATACTTGTCCTTGTAGCCGTTGCTGATCTGGATTTCGTAGCCGATATGCGAAGGCGTGCGCTTCGGGTCGGCATCCTGGCC
>JAYTVY010000466.1:0-2475 GCA_043743755.1 Bryobacterales bacterium
GATCGACGAGAAGCGCATCAACGATCTTCCGCTCAACGGACGGCAAGCCACGCAGTTGATTCTGCTCTCTGGCGCTTCGGTGCAACCCTCGGGCGGCAACTCGATGGTCGGGAGCAAGAATTACGCCAGCTCCACTACAATTTCCGTGGGCGGCGGCCAGATCAACGGAACGGCATACCTCCTCGATGGCGGCGACAACACAGACACGATGACCAACGTGAACCTGCCGTTCCCCTTCCCGGACGCGCTGCAGGAATTCAGCGTGGAAACCAGCGCGCTGTCAGGCCGCTTCGGTACGCATCCCGGCGCCACGGTGAACGTGGTGACCAAGTCGGGTTCGAATCTCTGGCACGGGGATGCATTCGAATACATCCGCAACGGCGATTTGAATGCCCGGAACTTCTTCGCCCCCGTGCATGACAGCTTGAAGCGGAACATATTTGGCGGAACGCTGGGCGGAAAAGTGATCGCCAATAAGCTGTTCTTCTTTGGCGGCTACCAGGGTTTGCGAAATCGCTCCCAGCCGCCCACCATCACCAACTTGATCCCCACCCCGGCCGCGCTGGGCGGCGACTTCAGCGCCATCACATCCGCCGCGTGCCAGTCCAACGGGAAGGCGATCCAGTTGAAAGATCCCGCGACGGGTTTGCCCTACCAGAATAATCAGATACCCAAAGATCAATTGAATGCTTCGGCGGTGAAGCTGGCCACAAACTACCTTCCGGTGACCAACGATCCTTGCGGCAAGATCCAATACGGAATTCCGCAGACGGGCGACGAAAACCAGTTCATCAGCCGCGTCGACTGGGTACAGAATGAGAAGCACACTTTGTTTGGCCGGTATTTCGCGGCCGGCTTCGCCAACCCCTCGGTTTACGACGGCAAGAACCTGTTGACCACGACGGCGCCCGGCAACCTCGAGCGAACCCAGTCATTCACCCTCAGCGATACGTATGCTTTTGGACCCACGTTTCTGAATTCGTTCCACGCCACTTTCTCGCGACGCCGCGACAATCGCGGACCCGCGCCGAACCAGATCGGCCCCAACGACATCGGCATCAATATCTTTCAGAAGGTCCCCAATTTCCTGCTTGTGACCGTGACCAACTTCTTCAGCGTTGGGTGTGGCACCTGCGCCCCGGGACACTTCAACGTGAACAGCTACCAGCTGGCGGACGACATCGACTTGATCCGGGGACGCCATCAAATCGCGTTTGGGGTGAATGTAGTGCGCACCCAGAACAATCTGATCTCGGGCTTCAATGAGAACTCGAGCATCACGTTCAACGGAACTTTCACCGGCAGCAACCTGGCGGATTTCCTGATCGGCAAGGTGAACGGCTTCACGCAAAGCAACCCCACTCCCGACGATCTGCGGCAGACGATTGCGGGACTGTACATCCAGGACAGCTTCAAAATGAACAGCCGGCTGACGCTCAACGCCAGCCTGCGCTGGGAGCCGACGATTCCAAATACCGACAAGTACGGCCGCGGCACCTTCCTGGACTACGCTGCCTTCGCCGCGGGTGCGCACAGCACGGTTTACCCGAACGCACCGGCGGGGCTGTTCTTCCCGGGCGATGCGGGCTTTCCGCGATCGCTGTGGAACCGGCACCTGATGAACTTCGGTCCACGGTTGGGAATTGCGTTCAGCCCGCACGCGGACGGGCGCGACAGCCTGCGGATCGGCGCGGGGATTCTGTACGATAACGCGGAGCTCTTCTTCGACGAGCGCAAGACCACCAACCCGCCTTACGGCGGCGCCCTCAGCATTAGCGTTCCACCAGGCGGGTTCAGCAATCCGTACCTGGGTTTTGTGAATCCGTTCCCTTCCAGCGGAACGTTCCCCAACGCGGGCGTCTACATTCAGATGCCTCGGAACACGCAGCCCACTTACCTGGCGCAATGGAACGTCACGTATCAGCGCCAGTTCGGTGGCAACTGGCTAGGCTCGGTGAGCTACCTGGGCAACAAGACGACGCATCTTTGGATCGGGAGTGAAATCAATCCCGCTATTTACACGGGAGATCCGGCAACGTCGCCAACCTCCAGCACCGACAAGCGCAGAATTCTCTATCTGCAGAGTGCTGCTAAAGGCGCGGCATACTCGAGCATCAATCAGGCTGACGAAGGCGCCAACGCACACTATAACGCGATGCTGGCCTCCATCCAGCATCGTTTTGGGCAGGGGTTCACGCTGCTCTCCAACTACACGCTGTCAAACTGTATTTCCGATTCCGACTTTGTAGGCGAGCTGGGCTCGTCGCCCAATTCGCAGCCATTCAACCGGAAGGCCGACCGTGGAAACTGCGGGTTCGACGTACGGCACGTGTTCAACATGTCCATGGTGGCCTCCAGCACGGTGAAGGGCCATAACCCGTGGATGAACCGGCTGTTGAGCGATTGGCAGCTGGCGCCCATCATTCGAGCGCTCAGCGGCCGGAGGTTCAGCGTGACCACCGGCGCCGACAATTC
>JAYTVY010000467.1:0-1722 GCA_043743755.1 Bryobacterales bacterium
CGGAAGTAGCCGCGGATGTGATTCAGCTGGCGCGCTTGAACGCGGTGAGGGGCAACGCGGCCGGCGCCGAGCCGCTGTATCTGCGAACTCTCCAGTTGCAACAAAAGGCGCATGGATCGTCGGCGCCGGAGCTGCTTCCCACGCTGGACGCTCTGGCCAGTCTCTACGCCGGCCTGCATCGCGACAATGACACGGAGCCGATGCTGCGGCAGGCCCTCACTATTCGCGAGCGCACACTGGGTCCGGGACATACCGATGTCGCGGCGAATCTGGACCGTCTGGGTGCGTTGTACGTCTCGCAGAAGAAATATGACCAGGCCGCCGCTACCTATGAGCGATCCGTATTTATCTGGACCAAGGCGCTGGGCGCGGAAGATCCCGAGCTGGCGCGCAAGTTCCAGGCACTGGCCGAAGTCTACGCCGCCCTCGACCGGCCGTCGGATGCCGAGCCGCTGGTCCGGCAGGTGCTCACCGCGCGCGAGCGCGATACCGTAGTCAGCCTCAACACACTGGCCGGCATCTGCGCGGCCCGCGACAACAATAACGAGGCCGATCTTCTGTATCGCCAGTCGCTGGGCATTCTGGATAAGCGCGGGATACTCATCGCCAAGCGTCCTTTCTTTACGGTGGCCTCCGATGCTACGCCCTCGCTGCTGGTTGAGACCGCCGAAGCCTACATTGAGCTGCTGAAGAAAATGCGCCGCAAGGGCGATGCCAATAAGCTGGAGGCAAAGCTACGCTCCATCCGGGGTCCGCAGCACGCGACGAAGAAGACGTAAAATCGCCATACGACGCCGGGCGCGTGAGTTAAGCATGACGGTATGCTTGTATTCACGCAACCCGGATGAGACGCCTGAAGCTTTATCTGCCGGCACTGATTCTCACGGCGCTGGTAGCCGCCGCCATCTTCGGCTGGTATACCACCCGCGATACGGTTTCCATCCGTGCACCGGCGCCTCGCAGCGCATCGCCCATTGACAGCCGCCTGCTGCTAACCGCCCAGCGTCTGGCCGCGGAAGCCAACACCACCGCCGAGCGTCCGTTAGCGCAAGAAGCCTTGCGGTTGTCCGATCACGAGTTGGACCAGGCCTTTGCCACCCGGCTTCGCGAAGCGGCGGCGCCCGCCGCGCAAATCGCCGGACAGTGGAAGCAGATCACCGCCCGCATTAACGAATCCAAGAAGCGCATCGCGGCCGGCGAGGCTCGCATCGCCAAATTGGCCAAAGCCGCGGAGACCGACGATGCGGCGGCGGCCCAGCTGGAACTGGCCAAAGCCCAACTCGCGCTCGATCAAGATGAGCTGGGCGATGCGCGGGAAGATCTCACCCGTCAGGGAGGCGATGAACACGCCAGCCTTCAGCGCGCCATTCAAGAGCACGAGGCTTCCCAGCACGAGAAATCGCAGCCACCCAAACTTGCCGCCGTCCCGGGCGCCACATTAAGCGACCAGATCCGCGAGTGGCTCGGGCTGCGGGAGCGCGAACGGCAGTTGGTCGCGGCAGGCCGGGAGAGCGGCGTCATGACGGCGGCGCTGATTCGCGAACACGACGCTCTGGAAAAGATCATCCAGAAGAAGCCCGGCACCGAGGCCGCCGGCGACGAGGATAACGCGGCGATGATCGCACGCCTGCATCGGCTATCCGACCGGGCCAAATCCATGGCGGAGCTGGATAAGCGAATCCAGGATACCCAGCAGCTGAGCGAAGTTTATAAGCGCTGGAG
>JAYTVY010000468.1:0-4602 GCA_043743755.1 Bryobacterales bacterium
GGCCAAGGATTTCTCCCGCGACAAAGTGCGCGTGCTCGCTCGCTTGGACGCAAGCAAGATCGATCTCGCCAACCCGCGCGTGCACCGCACCGATAAGGACTTCGCCGTCGCCTGGGCCCGCGAATACGGCAAAGGCCACGTTTTCTACAGCACCTTCGGACATCGCTCGGAAAGCTGGGACCGTCCTGACGTCCAAAAAATGTACCTGGAGGCCATCAAATGGGCCATGGGCCTGACTAAGGCCGATGCCACGCCGCGCCCGATGCCCGCGAAGTAGGAATGAACGAATCGCTGCGAATCGCCGACCAGCTTCACCGCGCCTTTTTCGGCGGCGCATGGCACGGCCCGGCCTTGAAGGACGCGCTTACCGGAGTCACTGCCGGCATCGCGGAAGCCCATCCGCTACCGGGCGCGCACTCCATCTGGGAGCTGGTGCATCATTTGCGCGCCTGGATTGTCGAGGCAGACCTTACCACGCGCGGAAAGAAATTCGAGAGCATCAAAGGCGATCGAGATTGGCCGCCTGTCACCAGCTCATCTCCCGAAGCGTGGGCCGAAGCCCTGTCAACGCTGGAGAGCGCCCAAAATTCCCTCGAAGCCGCCGTCCGCGATTTCCCGCCCGAAAAATTAGGCGAAGGTGACCGTTCTTACTACTACCTTCTGCATGGAATCGCCCAGCACAATCTCTACCACGCCGGCCAAATCACACTCCTCAAGAAACCGTAGCGCCGGCATTCTCACCCTCCGACATCCTTTTCAACTGCCCGCATGCCGCGAAAATGTCCAGCCCCCTCGGTTTCCGTATAAAACACGGCACCGCCCTCCGGATGATCTCCTGAAACGCCAGCACTCGCGCAGCGTCCGGCGTCCCAAACGGAATCCCGGGCCCCGGATTCAGCGCAATCAGGTTCACCTTCGCATTCAAGTTCGCGATCAGTTTCAGCACGCGGCGGGCGTCGGCGTCCGTATCGTTGACATCTTTCAACAGCACGTACTCAAACGTCAGTTTCTCCCACGGACGCAGCGGATACGCCCGGCACGCCGCCATCAGATCCTTCAGATGATACTTGCGCGTGATCGGCATCAGCTCTTGCCGCTGCTCTTCCGTGGATGCGTTCAGCGAAATCGCCAGCTTCGGACGCACCGGCTCGCGCCCCAGCTCTTCAATCTTGGGAATAATCCCCGACGTTGAAAGCGTAATCCGTCGCGGCGATATCCCCATGCCGTCTTTGTCGGTGAGCAGCCGCGTCGCTTTCACCACGGCCGGCAGATTCAGCAGTGGCTCCCCCTGCCCCATCATCACCACGTTCAACCGGTGCAGTTTCGCAGCCAGCCCGTGCGCCTTCAAGACCAATAGCACCTGCCCGACAATCTCTCCCGCGGTCAAATTCCGCTCCAGGCCCATTAGCGCCGTCAAACAGAACCCGCAATTTACCGGACACCCCACTTGGCTCGAAATACAAATGGTGTCGCGCCCCTCCTCGGGCATCATCACCGTCTCAACCGTGCGCCCGTCCGATAGCTTAAGCAAGTAGCGAACAGTGCCGTCCGTGGATTGAAACCTCGCCGCCACTTCGGGCAGTCCTACTTCGTGCCGGGTCGCCAAATCCTTCCGGAAGTCCACCGGAAGCGTGGAGATTTCCACCAGATCCGATACTTTCTGGCGGTACACCGCATCGTAAATCTGCCGTGCGCGAAACCGCGGAACGTCCTTGCCCAACGCCGCTTGAATGTCGGGAAGTTCCAGTCCTACAATGGTTTGCGCCACACTTCAATTTAACACGCCCCCCTTTGGCACTCCGCGCGTAAGCAGCGGTTGTCCATACTTTCTCTCAACGCGATAAGATAAAGATGTCAGTACCTCGCCATGTCTTCTGCCTCTTCTCCCATCCGCGACATCGAAACCACCACCTTGGACAACGGCATCCGTGTCATTACCGAGCAGATGGCTCACGTGCGATCCGTCTCACTCGGCGTGTGGATCGGCACCGGCTCCCGCCGCGAAAGCTCCGATGAGAACGGCATCTCCCATTTCATCGAGCACATGGTGTTCAAGGGAACCAAGAACCGTTCCGCCGAAGACATCGCGCGCTCGGTGGATTCCATCGGCGGCGGCCTCGACGCCTTCACCGCCAAGGAGATGGTCAGCTACAACACCAAGGTTCTGGACGAGCACCTGCCGCTCGCTTTCGACGTTCTGGCCGACTTGGTGCTCTGTCCCCTGTTTCGCGCCGAGGACATCGAAAAGGAAAAAGGCGTAATTCTCGAAGAGCTGAAGATGGAAGTGGATAATCCTGAATATCTGCTCCACGAAATCTTCTCGAGTAACTTCTATAAGGATCACCCGCTGGGCAAGCCCATTCTAGGCACCAAGGAAACCGTGCGCGCGTTCGATCGCGACATGCTGTACAAATACTACAGCCGCATCTATTCGCCCGCCAATATCCTCATCACCGCCGCCGGAAATCTGAAGCACGGGCAGCTTGTGGATCTGGTGCATGATCGCTTTCACAAACTGAAGGCCAGCCACCGCCTGGGAGCGGACCGCCCCCCTGCGCCGCACTCCCGCCTCGTATTCCGCGCCAAGAGCTCACTCGAGCAAGTACATCTTTACATGGGCGTGCCCGCTTACCCGCTGCCCCACGAAGCCCGCTTCACCTGCTACGTTTTGAACACCATTCTGGGCGGCGGAATGAGCTCGCGCCTGTTCCAGAATATCCGCGAGAAGCAGGGCCTCGCCTACGCCGTCTATTCCGAGCTCAGCATGTACCACGACACCGGCTGCATGGCCATCTACGCCGGAACCTCCCTTGAGACTGCCCGGAAAGTGGTGGAGTGCATCATGCGCGAGTTTCGCGACTTGAAAAACGTGCTGGCCCCCGCCGACGAGCTCCGCCGAGCCAAGGATCACCTCAAAGGCTCCTTCATGCTCGGCTTGGAATCCACCTCCAGCCGCATGGGCAACCTCGCCCGCCAGGAGCTCTATTTCAAGCGCTTCTTCACGCTCGATGAAATGATTGAGCGCATCGAAGCGGTCACTGCCGAAGAGGTGCGGCGCGTGGCCCAGGAGTTCTTCAATCCGAAGAACATCACACTGGCCATGCTTGGCAATCTTGGAAAGTTCAAGATTCGCCGCGAGGATCTGGCCTGCTGACCCGGCCATTTTGCATGGCTCGAGCAGCCGCCATCCTGGCCTGCGCGCTCGCGCTGTGCGTCAATTGTTCGGCGCTCGATCTCGACAAGCTCAAACCTGAGGGCTACGTCAGTGACTTCGCCCATGTAGTAAGCGCCGATTCTAAACAAGCCCTGGAAGATTACTGTGCTCGCGTCGAGCGCGCCACCGGCGTCCAAATGGCGTTCGTCACTCTCCCCACTATCGAGGGCGAGCCCATCGACACGGTATCCAACGCCCTGTACCGGAAATGGGGCATCGGCAAGAAGGGCAAGGACGAAGGCCTGCTGCTGCTCATGGCCATTCAGGATCACAAGGATCGCCTGGAGATCGGCTACGGACTCGAGCCTGTCTTGCCCGACGGTTTCGATGGAACCGTCCTGCGTTCCATGCGCCCTGAACTGAAATTGCAGCATTACGGCCCGGCGATGCTCACCGCGGCCGAACAGATGGGCTTGCGGATCGCGCAAGCCAAAGGCGTTACCCTCGATTTCGGCCTGCGCCGGCCCACGCGTGCGCCGGTTGCGCAACGCTCCCGAGGCATTCCTTGGCCGCTCCTTGTCGTCGGCGCCTTGCTCTTGCTGTTCTTCATGCGCCGCGGCGGATCCGGCGGCGGAGGCATGGGCGGGTTCCTCACAGGCATGCTTCTAGGTAATGTGTTAGGTGGAGCGGGCCGCGGCGGCGGATGGGGTGGCGGCGGATTCGGCGGCGGTGGCGGAGGCGGAGGCGGCGGCGGTTTCGGGGGATTCGGCGGCGGCGATTCCGGTGGTGGAGGCGCGTCCAGCGACTGGTAACGGATGGAACAAAAATTGACCGAACTCGTGGAACGTCTGCGGCAAGCGCATCAGGACCGCCTGCTCTCCGTGATTCTCTACGGCAGCGCCGCTTCCGGCGATCATCACGGAAAATATTCCGACCTCAACGTCTTTTGCGTGCTCAAGCAGGTGACGCCCAGGGAACTTGCCGACGGCGAGCCCGTATTTAAATGGTGGCGGGACGAAGGCAATCCTGCCCCTTTGCTGATGAGCGAGACCGAAGTGCGGACCTCCACTGACTGCTTCCCTATCGAATTTCACGACATGCAGGAGCGCCGCAAGGTCCTCTACGGACAAGATCCGGTGGCGGAGCTGGAGATTGACCGCTCTTTCTATCGCGCCCAGGTGGAGCATGAGCTGCGCGCCAAGCTGCTGCGCCTGCGCCAGCAAGCCGGCGGCCTCCTGTCGGATTCGCAGGCGCTGCTGCGCCTGATGCTGGATTCGGTATCCACGTTTTGTGTCCTGTCCCGTCATGCATTGCTGCTCGCCGGGATTAAGGCCGGCTGGCAGAAGCGCCAGATTGTCGATAGCCTGAGCAAGATCGGCGTGGATGCGGCCAGTTTCCGCACGCTGTTGGATGTGCGCGAGGAACGCCGCAAGACCGCGGGCATCGAA
>JAYTVY010000469.1:0-5964 GCA_043743755.1 Bryobacterales bacterium
CGGATGGCCTGTTCAAGCCCGAGTGGTCGCCGGACTTATTGGGCTCGATGAACTACGTGTCGCATCTGCTGTTGTGCCGGCGCGCGCTCCTGGAGAAACTGGGCGGCCTGCGTCTTGGATTCGAGGGCAGCCAGGATTATGACCTGATCTTGCGTATTTCCGAGGTTACCGGTAAGATCCGCCGGGTACCCAAGATGCTGTATCACTGGCGCATGCATGCGCAGTCGGCGGCCCTGCGCGCGGATGCGAAACCAGGATCGAGTGACGCCGGCCGGCGCGCCATCGAGGACCATCTGCGGCGAACGGGAGTGGCCGCGGAGGTCCGCGAGACGGAATTTAATCGCTATCGCATTCGATACGAAATCTTAGGCCAGCCTGAGATCGGCATCGTGATCCCCGCGGGCGGCAGTCCAAAGCTTCAGACCGCCTTGGACACCATTTTGCAAGCTTCCACTTACTCGAATTACCGCATCGTGGTAGTGGACAATTCTTCCGGCGCGGACGTTCAGACGTGGGTGAAGAAATTCCAGGGCGGCCGCAACAGAGTGGATTGTCTGGATTGCCGCGATGTGCCGTTCAATTTTTCCGCGCTATGCAATCGCGGCGCTGAATTGGCCGGCTCTCCCTGTCTGCTGTTTCTGAATGACGACACAGCCGTGATCACTCCGGGCTGGCTGGAAGCGATGCTGGAACACGCGCAGCGGCCCCAGGTAGGCGCGGTGGGCTGCATGCTGCTGTTCCCCAATGGCGCCATTCAGCATGCGGGAGTGGTAATCGGAATGATCGGGGTGGCGGCTCATCCCTTCCGTGGATTGGAGGAGCGCAAAGGTCCCTACTATGGCGCTTTCTCGCACGTCATCCGGGACTGCTCGGCGGTCACCGGGGCTTGCCTGCTTACTCGCCGCGACGTGTTCGAGGAGGTTGGGAAGTTCGATGAGCGGAATCTTCCCACTTGCTTCCAGGATGTGGATCTGTGCTTGAAGATGGGTGAGCGCGGTTACCGGACGGTGTACACTCCGTATGCGCGTTTGTACCATGACGAGAGCGCCACCAAGACTACCATCGCCCAGTCCTCCGAGGTCGCCTACATGCACCTCCGCTGGAAAGAGATCATCCAGAACGATCCCTTTTACCATCCCAGCCTTTCGCGCCAGTCGGACAGCTACGAGCTGGATATTCCCGTCTGATCGTCGAAATCGGCGGTGCGGTAGCGGGTTTCTTCGAATGCTGGACGCACTCCGGGTCGCGGCTGGTGTGGCTTCCATTGGATTCCCCACTTGTTCTCAAAGCGCCGCAGGTTGCGCTCAAACAGGTCGTTGTATTCCTGGGATGGAAGCATTGAGAATGAGCCTTGGCCGAAATGATGGATGAAGCAATCCTCGGCCGCGGCGATTTCGTAGCCGGCCTGCCGGATGCGGTGGCAGAAGTCGTCGTCCTCGAACATGCCAATCTCAAACCCTTCGTCAAGTTCTCCGATCCGGGTCCAGAGAGCGCGGGAGACCAAGGCGCAGAACAGCGGGGCCATGGGAATATTCAATCGCTGGCCCTGTTTCTCGCGCGCCAGATCGAGCGCGAATTCCTCCATCTGGGCGCGATCGCGATAGCGGACGTCGATCTTGATCTCATTGCCGGCGAAATTAGTCACCGGCGAGACCATTCCCAGCCCCGAATCCGCGCGGAGATGCCGCAGCAGCAGCCCAATCCACCCGCTGGTGACCATGGTGTCGGCGTTCAGCAGGATGAAGTATTCACCGGAGGCTTCGCGCGCGGCCAGGTTATTGCCGGCGGCGAAACCCAGGTTCGTATCCCGGGGGTGAACACGGAGGCGAGGATCTCGGGCGGCCTGTTTGCGGAGCAGGTCCACGGTGCCATCGGTTGAGTGGTTGTCGATGACGATCACTTCGTAGTTGGGGTACGAAGTATTGCGGCGAATGGAATCCAGACACAGATCCACATACTCGGCGCTGTTGTAAGTAATCATCAGCACCGAGACCCGCGGGTAGAGGGGGCGCAGCGCCGAATCGATGGCCGAAACGCGCGCCGCCCAGGTGTTGTCAGCCGCAAAAGCGCGGCGCCGGGCAGCGAGATTCGGATCCGATTCGGCCAGGGCCGCGTCCGTCTGCTCAGCGAAGCGTTCAGCGCCGCTCGCGATGTACAGCAATTCCGCGCACTGTTCCAGCTCCGGCATATCGGTGGCCACCACCGGCTTGCCGAGGCTGAAATATTCGTAGAGCTTCACCGGATCGGTGGCCTCCGTCACGCTGTTGAGCAGGAATGGAATGGTGCAGACGTCAAAACCATGCAGGTACCCGGGGATGTCCGTATAGGGCTTGCGTCCCAGCAGAAAAACATTGGGCAGCGCCTCCAGTTGCGAAAGATCGCGCTGGTGCACATCGCCGATCAGGACGAACGAGTAAGCGGGACGCAAGCGCGCGACGGTCGCGATGAGGTCGAGATCCAGCCAGTCGGCGATGGCGCCGAAGTATCCAACGATGGGCCTGGGAAAACGCTGGGTCGGCGATGTGGGACCTGCCGTCTGGAAGAAATCGAAGTCGGCCCCGTTGCGGGCCAGCAGCGGATGCAGGCCGCGTTCTTCGAACTTGGCGGCAAGCCGCGCGGCCGTGGCCACCAAAAGATCGCATTCGCGGGCCAGCTCAAGCTCCTGGGCATGATTGTAGCGGCCCATGTTGCGGAAGGAATCCCAGTCGTCCATGCAGTCGTAAACAATCGGCGAATCCCAGGCAGCCCGGAGCGCGAGCGCGAGCTGGCGCCAGAAAGGGAGCTGTACCAGGACGCAGCTTTCTGAAATCGCGAAGTCGCGATAGACATGCGCGAGAGCTTCGGACAAGGAAGCCAGCATGGCGGGCCGCAATTCGCCCAGATAGACGTCGGGCTGTGTGCTGCGAAGGTGAATTTCCCAGATGTTCTCGCGCAGTTGCGACACGGTGTATGGGTCTGGCGATCCGGGTCCCAGGAAGCGGCTGGGGCTGATCCAAACAACGCGATGGCCGCGGCGGGCGAACTCCGCGGCGATCTGCTGGGGCCGCTGGAAGCGGAAATCGAAATCGACGATCGCGAGAACCACTACGTCATAGCGGGTTTGCGGCGGCGCGGTTATGGAAACACCACGCAGGTTGCGGATGACCTCGCGGGTATCTTCGGGCAGGTAGGCGCCGAGCTCGGGCCAAACTATATCGTTAGCGGAGAGATCGCCGAAGCCGGCGAATGGAATGCGCGCCAGCCAGCGCGCCAGCTCGAGTTTCCCGCTCAGGCCGCGCCGGAACAGGAGCGCATACGTTTTGCGGATCGCCAGCATGATTCGCCACGCCCGCTGAGGCCGCAGCTCCGCGCGCTGCTGTTCCAGGCGGGCCGAATATTCGTTCAGCCCAGCGAGAGTGCGGCTGCGGAGTTCCTCGGCGCGAGTGTCTGGAGTGTCTCCCATGCACGCTCAAAATGCGAACACTCTCTCTATGATGTAACATTCCGGTGTTATGGAATTCTCGCAGGTGCAGCTGGAAGAGGCGGCCACCGCTGAAAACTTCGACGAGGCTGCCTACCTGCTGGCGAATCCCGACGTGGCGGCTGCTGTAAACGTTCACTTCAGTTCTGGACGGCAGCACTTCGACACATTTGGCGCCCGGGAGCGGCGCAAAATCCGGCTGCCCGCTGAGAGGATTTATCCGCTGAAGCGGCAAAAGCTGGAGCGCATCAGGCCTTGCTTGAGGAACGATATGGCGCGTGTGGAAAGCCGCCTCTGCTTCGATTTCCTGACGCCGGAGATGAAGACTAAGTACGGCATCGTGGAGACCGGCAACGTCTCGGCGAATGAGTATCACACCGGCGCGCTGGAGTTGATCGAGAGAAATGCCGCCGGCCTGGTGCTCGATTGCGGCGCCGGCAAGCGGCCCGTGTATTACTCAAACGTGGTGAATTTTGAAGTTGTACCGTACGAATCCACCGACGTGCTGGGGATTGGACAGTGTCTTCCTTTTCAGGACCGAACGTTTGACGCGGTGATTTCGCTGGCCGTGCTCGAACATGTTACGGATCCATTCCTGTGCGCGCGGGAAATCGAGCGCGTGCTGAAGCCCGGCGGCGAGTTGTACTGCGGCGTGCCGTTTCTGCAGCCGTTGCACGCCTATCCGAATCACTACTACAACATGACCCACACGGGACTCGCGAACCTGTTCCCCGGCCTCGAAATCAAAGAACAGAAAGTGGTGCCCGAGACGCTGCCAATCTGGGGCTTGACGTGGATCCTCCGCAGCTGGGCTGAAGGCCTCACCGGCGCTGCGCTCGAGGAGTTCTTGACTTTGAAAGTAAGCGATCTGCTGGGCGACCCGCCCGAGTACCTGGAACGCGCTTTCGTGAGCAATCTTATGGAAACAAAGAACTTCGAGCTGGCCAGCGCGACTGTCTTGGTAGCGGTAAAACCTGAAAAACACGGGCCTTGACAGCAATAGCGATTTGCTATATATTAATAGCATATCGCTATATGAAGCTGGGCGAAAAATTACGGTACCTCCGCGAAGTCGAAGGCGCACTGCGGGGGCTGGGACGCGAAATGACCCAGCAGGAAGTGGTCCGGGCCATGCGGGACGAGCTTGGCCGTGGCGTTAGCCAAGGTTATTTATCGCAGATCGAGGGCGGGGTCAGGCCGCACATGACCAACTCGACGCGAATGCTGATGGCGGCATTCTTCAAAGTGCATCCGGGCTATCTGGTGGACGATCCGGAAGGATTCCATACCGAGCTGCTGTCGGACGTGCGCGGACTGGAAGACCGGCTGGACTTGTGGCTGATCGAGGGCGCCGAGCGGTTCCGCAAGGATCCTCCCGTATCCCACGCGCTGCGCCAAGTGGCGCTGCATGCCGATTCCCGCAGCTGCCTGATCCTGCTGGAGGAAATCATAGAGACGCCTGGCCTCGCGGACCGGCTGTTGCAGGTTCTGAGGCCGAGGCACGGGGAGACAAGGGTATGAGCTGGGAAAGCTTTTATCTGGTCTGTTTCATAGTTGGGTTCTTACTGAGCCTGGCGGCGTTCCTGTCCGGCAGGATCCATCTGCACGGGCATGGAGTTCACGCGCACGGCGGGCATGGGCATGGTGGCGCGCGGGCGCCCATATTCAATTACGGAACCATCGCGGCGTTTCTGGCATGGTTCGGCGGCACGGGTTACTTGCTGACGCGCTATTCGAGTCTTTGGTCGCTGGTGGGACTGGGGATCGCGACAGTCAGCGGGCTGGGCGGAGCGGCGGTAGTGTTCTGGTTCGTTTTCAAAGTGCTGCTTGCGCGCGAACGGGATCTGGACCCGGCGGACTACGACATGATCGGCGTTCTGGGCCGCGTCACCAGCGCCGTCCGGAAAGACGGCACCGGCGAGATGGTGTTTCCGCGGGACGGCGCGCGCAAGATCGCCTATATCCGCAGCGACACCGGCGCGCCGATTGCCCGCGGCGTGGAAGTGGTGGTGACGCGGTATGAGCGGGGCATCGCCTGGGTGCGCCCGTGGGAAGAAATGAACGGATTGCAGTACGACACGGCAGAAACAACATAGGAGCGTTATGCACATTTCGACGGATGTCTACGTGATCGCGGGGCTGATGGTCCTGTCGATTCTTTTTCTCTCGGCCATGTTCGCTAGGCTGTACCGCAAGGCGGGGCCGCACGAGGCGCTGGTGGTGTACGGGTTCCGCGGAACCCGCATCGTCAAAGGCCAGGGAACCGTAATCTTTCCCATGGTCGAAAACTATCACGAGCTGTCGCTGGAGCTGATGTCCTTCGATGTCGCGCCGCAGCAGGATCTCTACACCAAACAGGGCGTAGCGGTCACCGTGGAAGCGGTGGCGCAGATCAAGGTGAGGTCGGATCCCGAGTCCATTCAGACCGCCGCGGAGCAGTTCCTCACTAAGACAGCTCAAGCGCGCGAGGGGCTCATCCGTCTGGTGATGGAAGGTCACTTGCG
>JAYTVY010000470.1:0-3235 GCA_043743755.1 Bryobacterales bacterium
GCGCATAACCCAGCAAGTATTCATCGCGAAGCTGGTTGCCGATTCTCGCGCTGATCGCGTTCAGATCGTTGAGGTCGCGCACGGGATAGGAACTGCCTCCGGTAGTCTCGGCCAGTTCGTCGAGCAACTCGGGGCCGTTCGCCTCTTCGCGGCTCAGCCGGTGCAATTCGCCCCTCTCGAATATACCCATGGCGTATACCTGCACTTCGGACTCCAGCATGGCCGTCTTGATCTCGCTGGCGGTATGGCGGCTGCGGTTATCGCCGCCGTCGGAAATGATCACCAGCGCCTTGCGAAAATTGCGGGCGGTCTTCATCTGATCCACGCCCAGCTTGATGGCATCCAGCAGCGCGGTTCTTCCGAACGGACGTATATGCCCGATGCGGTCGTGAATCTCGTCGGGATCCGACGTGAACGGAACCGTCAGCTTAGGCCGGTCGCTGAATTCCACCAGAAAGAATTCGTCCTCGGCATTGGCGGTTTTCAGAAATGCGGCAGCGGCTTCCGCGCACGCTTTCACTTTGTAGCGCATGCTGCCGCTGGCGTCAAATAGCACGCCGATGGAGACCGGCGCGTCATCCCGGACGAAGTAGGTGATCTTCTGCTCCTGGTTGTCTTCAAACAACTGGAAATGCTGCTTCGCCAGGGCCGTGACCGGCTTTCCTTCCGCAGTAGTAACGTGAACCGGAATCAGGACCAGCGATGCGTCCGAGCGAAGATGCGCCGCCGGCAAAGAGGAGCTTTCCGGAGCGCGCCTTTTAGCCGCAAGACTCTCATCTCCGGCCATGCCCAGGCGGCCGGCAAGCAATACCGAGCACCCAATCGCCACATAGGCCGCGTGAAGGCAGGGCTGAGGCATTGCGTGATTGTATATCAAGCTGGGGAAGAACGGGCAAACTTTAGTACTGGTACTATCGCTTCGCCTGGGCCATCAATCAGGGAGGGTGGTTCGAAGATTCCGCGGCTAGCCCGCCAGCTTCTCAAGGATCGCGCGGGCCTGCTTCTCCGCCTCGCCGAAGGCGAGAAGATACCCCTGCAGCTTGCGATTCATCTCCACCGCTTCCTCGGGCTTCAAGGTGGCCCGCGTAAGCATGTCCCGCAAGTTGGAGGGACTGGGCAGCACGGCGTCTTCGATCAACTCGTCCAACGCCGATGCGGCGTCATAGTTTTGCATAAAGGCCTCCCGCTCACTCCACCGGCCGTGCCAGCCGGATTCCTAGTTCCTTCAACTGCCGCTCCGGCACCGTGGACGGCGCGTCGCACATAAGATCCGTGCCGCGCGCCGTCTTGGGAAACGGAATCACGTCGCGGATAGATGTCTCGCCGGCAAGAAGCATTACCAGCCGGTCCAGCCCCAGCGCGATGCCGCCGTGCGGGGGCGCGCCATATTCCAGCGCCTCCAGCAAGAATCCGAATCGCCTCCGTGCTTCATCATCGCTGAATCCGAGCGCCGAAAATACCTTGGCCTGTATGTCGCGCCGGTGGATACGGATGGAGCCCGAGCCCAGCTCGACGCCGTTCAACACGATGTCATATGACTTGGCGCGGCAGCGGGCCGGATCCGTAGTCAGCTTTTCCAGGTCCTCGTCATGCACCGACGTGAAGGGATGATGCGCCGCCATCCAGCGGTTGTCTTCCGGATCCCACTCGAACATGGGGAAGTCCACCACCCACGCGAATCGAAAATCCTTAGGGTCCAGCAGTTTGTGCCGGTCGTTATACTTTTGTCCCGCGAACAGGCGCAACTGACCGCAGGCTTGCAGAAAAGTCTCCTCGGGACGCTGGCCTTTCCGCTCGCCAGGCCATCCCGCTATCAGGAGCAGATCGTCCTCGGCGGCGCCGGTTACCCGGCGGACCTGCTCTACGATGGGCGCCTCCAGCTTCTTTAGATCGTCATAAACACGCAGCCCGCGCTCGGTTCCGTACGCTTTCAGCTCGTCGCGTTCCTTTCGGCTCAAGGCGCCGGTCTTTGGAATATGGATGGCCACCGGCGCAAACGTCAAGCCCAGCGCGCCGAAATCTCCCTCCAGAACATGGAAAGGCGGCAGCCGCAGATCCGGCTTGTCGCTTCCATACGACCGCATGGCTTGCTCGTAAGTCATGCGCGGAAGGGGCAGCTTCACGTCATAGCCCGCCACCGCCGACACGCGCTGGATCAGCGGCTCGATTACTTCGTACACGCGCTCCTGCTGCGGGAACGACATCTCGAGATCGATCTGGGTGAACTCCGGCTGGCGGTCCGCCCGCAAGTCCTCGTCGCGAAAACAGCGCACGATCTGGAAATATTTCTCATAACCGCTGACCATGAGAAGCTGTTTGAATATCTGCGGCGATTGCGGCAGCGCGTAGAAATGCCCGGGCTGGACGCGGCTCGGCACCAGATAATCGCGCGCGCCCTCGGGCGTGGAGCGCGTCATAAACGGGGTCTCGATCTCCAGGAAGCCCAGTTCGTTGAGACATTCGCGCACGGCGAAGGTGATCTTCGAGCGCAGGATGATATTGCGCTGCATCTGCGGCCGCCGCAGATCCACGTAGCGATACTTCAGGCGCGCGTCTTCCTTGACGTCGACGTTTTCTTCCATCGGAAAGGGCGGGGTGCGCGATTCGTTGAGTATCCAGAGCTTGTCGGCCACCAACTCTACTTCGCCGGTGGGGAGGCTGGGATTAATGGTTTCCGGAGTACGCGGAACCACCTCGCCTTCCACTGCGATCACGTATTCCGCTCCAAGGCTTTCGGCCTTCTGGTGCAGCCGCGCGTCAGCGTCTTCCTTGAAGACGATCTGCGTCACGCCTTCGCGGTCGCGCAGATTGACGAAGATCACCCCGCCGTGATCCCGGCGCCGGTGAACCCAGCCCATCAGCACGGCGCGCTTGCCGGCGTCTGGGGCCCGCAGGCCCCCGCACGTGTGCGTACGCCGCAAGTCGCCCAAAAAATCCAACTGTCCCGTTTCCATGTTTATGATCGAATCCGCTCCGCCAGCTCCTGCCGGTTCGCGGTGTGCTGCTCGCCGGTGGCCATGTTCTTGATTACGTAGTTACCGGCCGTCATTTCATTGTCGCCGACGATCACCGCGAAACGCGCACCCAGCTTGTTAGCTAGTTCCAGCGAGCGCTTCAGTTTTCCGTCCAGCCCCAGCTCGACGGACATCCCCGCGCGTCGCAATTCGCCGGCAATAAGCGCGCAATGCCGTTCCGCGGCGGCGCCCATGGGAGCGATAAACACGTCCAGCGCCGG
>JAYTVY010000471.1:0-5302 GCA_043743755.1 Bryobacterales bacterium
CGCGCTCCAGCGGATGGGCTGCGCGGGGAGGAGCAGAGCGGGGATGATGTAGACGATGCCGGTGGCTAGTTGCTGCACGGCGCCGCCAACCACGGGATGCGTTTTGGCCGCGCGTCGGCGCTGGGCGATGGATCCGAAAGACCACGCGCAACAGCCGAGCTGAAGAATGAGAAACCCCTGCAGCACGGGGCCTCCGGAATTATGCAGCGCATGGGGCGCTACCAGGAGCAGCGTTCCGCAGAGACCCACCAGCATGCCGGCGATGGTTGGGCCGTGCAAGCGTTCGCCGCCGGGAAGCAGCGCTTCCACCCCTACCATCCAGAAAGGCGACGTAGTAATGAACAGCGCGGCCAAGCCGCTGGGGATCAGCAGCTCGGCATAGGACAGGCACCCGTTGCCAACGCCCAGGATTACGATGCCGAGCACGCTTATGAGCAGCAGCTCGCGGCCGCGGGGAAGCTGCACGCCCTTCCACAGCATCGCGGCCACCAGAATAGCGCCCGAGATGAGATAGCGGATGCAAACCAGCGTGGCGGGCGGAAACGATTCCAGGGCGATCTTAATGCCCAGGTACGTGGTGCCCCAGAAGAAACACAGGGCGGCCAAGGCCACGTAGGCTTTGAACTGGGGATGTCCTCGCAATGTTCAGGTTAACATTGAGGTTTGGTACTGACGCTCACACTCAATCCGGCGATCGATCATCACATTCTGGCGGATCGCCTGGTGTTTGAAGATCGCGCGTATGTGCTGGAGCAGAGCGATTCCCCAGGCGGGCGCGGCGTGATTGCATCGCGCGTGCTGCACGCATTCGGCACCAAGACGGCGGCTATCTCGGCGGCCGGGGGAAAGAACGGCGCGAAGTTCGCGAAGGAGCTGTCTTGTTGCGATTTTCCAGCCGTTATCGTACCCATACGCAACGAGATTCGCAATAATCTCACGATCACCGACAAGCACGGGCTCACCATCAAGCTGAATGAACCCGGTCTGCCCATGTCGGACGACGAGGTGGCCGCGGTGGAGCAGGCGGTGGAGGAGCGTCTGGAAAAGGCGGCGTGGCTGATGTTATGCGGCAGCATTCCGCCGGGCGTCGACTCGCGGTTTTATTGCAAGCTGATCAAACGCGCGCGCGAGCATGGCGTGAAGACGCTGCTGGATGCCGATGGCGATCCGCTGCAGTACGGAGTGGAGGAAGGGCCCACGGTGGTTTCGCCCAATCATCAAGAAGCCGAGCGGCTGCTGAACCGCGCGCTGATCACGCGCGCGCATTTCATGGAGGCGGTGGCCCGGATTCAGGCCATGGGCGCCGAATGCGTGCTGCTGTCGCTAGGCAGCCGGGGAGTGGTGGCTATCGACAAACACCAGATGATTGAAGCCGTGCCGCCGCGCATTGAAGCGGTGTCGCCGATTGGATCCGGCGATGCGCTGGCGGCTGCATTTGTGTGGGCATCCACGAAGAAGAAGAGTTTCACCGAATGCGTGCGCTGGGCGGTGGCCGCGGGAACGGCGAGCGCCAAACTGCCGGGGACGGACTTCGCGAGCCTGGAGCAGACCAAGGAAATGTACAAGCTTATCGAGGTTCGTCCGGCTCGCTGACGCCTTCCGGCTTGCGACGCCGCCGTTGCGGACGCTTTTCAGTTCGCAACAGCACCACGAACACGAGCGCGAGGCAAGCGAGCGTCGCGAAGGTGCCGATTACCATGTAGTCGGAAGGCCGGTGCGGTCCGGGAAGCAGGCGCAACATCAGCGCGACCACCACGGCGAAGATCACAATCAATCCGATGATAAGGATGCCGGTGCGCCGCATCAGTCGTACTTCTCGAAGATGATTTGTTTGCGGTCAAAGCCCATCCCCTTGAGCATGGCACGAACGTCATCCACCATCAGCTTGAGGCCGCAGATGTAGACGTCCAGGTCGCGCCGATCTCCGATGGCTTCGAGCACATGCCGCTGGACATGTCCGGTTCGCCCGTTCCAGCCCGGTTCGGGCCGGCTCAGGGTGGGCCAGAAACGGAGGTTCGGGTGCGTTCGGGCGAGGTCCTCAAATTCGGCGCGATACAGCAGGCCCCGTTCATACCGCACGCCGAACATGAGCGTGAACTGCTTGCGGTCATGCTGCCCGAGCCAGGCGTGGAGCATGGAGCGGAAGGGGGCCACGCCGGTGCCGGTGGCGACGAAGATGGAATCGCGTCCGGGGTCGCGGAGGACGAAGTATCCAAGAGGAGCGCTCATTTCCACGCTGACGCCGGGCTGCATATCGAAGAGGTACGGCGAGAAGAGTCCATCCTCGACGCGGTTCAGGCAGATCTCGAAGCGATTGGAATCGGGAGGCGAAGCGATGGAATAGGGCCGTGTGATTTGCTTGCCCTGAATGGTTTCCGTAAAGGAGACGAACTGTCCGGGGATAAAGTACAGCAGCTCCACTTCAGGTACTTCGAAGACGAAGCTGCGCACGCCCGGAGCGATTTCCGACTGCTGGATCAGTTTCGCCTTCACAGCGCACCTGCCGCTGTTTCGAGCAACGCGCGGAGCAGCGCGGGATGGCCATCCAGCGGGGGCAGCACTTCAATGGTCAAATCCGGATGCGCGCCCGCGGCTTCGCGCGCCAGACGCGGCAGGTCGCGCCGCAGATGCGTTCCAAGCGTCAAGAAATAAGGAATCACGATGACACGAGCCGCGCCCATGGCACTTAGATGCGCGACGGCGGCGGACAGATCCGGCTGGCCCAGTTCTAGAAAAGCGGGATTCACCGGATGCCCGCAGGCAGCGGCCATTTGCGCGGCGAGGCTTCGGACGGAATCGTTCGCGGATTCGATGCGGGAACCGTGCGCGAACAGTACGAAGGAAGTGGCGGCCGCGCTCATGTCCGGATCAGCATCCCGGTTTCGGGAGCCGGTTGCGTTTCGGGAAACATACTGTGCAAGAACCCGAGAAACGGCCGGCCGCGCGGGCGGCCATAGTCATGCCGGAGTCCCAAGAGCTGGAGGAAGGCCAAGGCGCCCAGGATATCCGCGTCGCGCACGGAAGGCTGGCCATTTTTCAGCAGCTTTTCGCGCAGGTCCTGCACGCGTTTTTGGAACGCCTGCTGGACCGTGGAAGCCAGCGGATTAGCGGGCCTGGTTTCGTAATAGAGACCGCTTGCGAGGGTGCGGTGCGTGCGGATCAATGCTTCCAGGGCCTCGCGCACATCGGAATCCACGGCTCCCGGAACTTCCAGCGCGGCTTCCAGCAGGAAGACGCCCAGCCGGGTGATGAGCCCTTCCTGCTCGCGAATAAATTCGTCCGTGAGACGGATATCGCGATTGGGGATCTGCTCAGTGTTCACTTGCGGCGGCTTTTCATGCTGCCAGGCCTGCCGCAGATACTCGCATTCGAAGGGACAATCCACGGTGACCTCGCGCTGGGTTCCGCAGCACTGGGAACAGATGTCTCCCCGCACTCCGGGACACCAGCGGCGCGGCTTCCGCAATTCGCAAATCTTGCACTTCATGGGAGGGAGCGTCGGTCTGCTTCCATCGTATCATTGGGAAGAAGGCGGGAGCATGGCGCGCAGCGATGTTTACTTGAAGATTCAGCTGGATCATCTTGACGAGGAAAAACCGCAGCGTCTGGCGGCCGAAATCTGCCGGCAGGTGAAGAAGATCTACGGGGTCCGTTCGGCGGAAGTATCGAGCATCGTTTCGCCCTCCGAGTAGACGCCTAGAAAACTCCGCCAAGTTCGACGGAAGAAACCGTCGGTCATCCCGGCGATGTAGTCGCATACAATTCGATGCGCGGGCTGGCCTTGGGCGGATTCGCGGTAGGTCTCCGGCAGCTTTTCGGGATACTCCAGAAAGAATTCGAAAAGCGCCGCGATGCGGCGGGCGGAGCGCTCGCGTTCCTCCACCAGAGCGTCCGAAAAATAGACGGTGCGCCACAGGAACTCCTTCAATTCCGCGCGCGCGCGGCCGGCGTCCGCGGTGAACCGCGCCAGCCGCGCCGGATGATGGCGCACGGCTTCCACATCTGCGGCTCCGCTCTCTTCGGCAGCCTCCGCTGCGCCTTCCACCAGTCCGGATACCAGCCAGTCGAGCAGGTGGCGTAGCATCTCCTGAAACTGGACGCGTTCGGCGGCTCCGGGGAATTGTCCCTCAATCTGTTCCAGTATTTCGGCGGCGCGGGGCACGGCGGCGCGCAGTTCTTCAAGACTGAACAGACCCGCGGAGAAGGCGTCATCCAGATCCGCCGTGTTGTAGGCGATCTCGTCGGCGAAGTCGATCAACTGCGCCTCGATGGGGGGACGCAGACCGGGCAGGTATTGGTCGAATTCAGGATGCTCTCCCGGCGTGATGTCCCGTGAGTGCTTGATAATTCCTTCGCGGACTTCAAAAGTCAGATTGAGACCGGGAAATCGCGCGTAGCGGTGCTCGAAAGACTCCACGATGCGCAGCGCGTGCAGGTTATGATCGAAGCGATCGCCGAAGCGGCGCATCTGGCGATCCAGTTCTTCTTCGCCCGAGTGCGCAAAGGGGGGATGTCCGATGTCATGGGCCAGCGCCAGCGCTTCGGTGAGATCTTCATTCAGCTCCAACGCGGACGCCACGGTGCGGGCGATCTGAGAAACTTCGATGGTGTGCGTCAGCCGGTTGCGGAAATGGTCTGAGATGCCGGCTGGGAACACCTGGGTCTTGTCTTCCAGCCGCCGGAAAGCCCGGGCGTGGATGATGCGATCGCGGTCGCGGCGGAATTCATTGCGGTAGGGATGGGCGAGTTCAGGATAGCGGCGGCCGCGGCTGAGCCCCACCGGAAACCGCAGACGGGCCAGCCCGTTCACCGGCGCGCGCTCACTTTTGGGGGAGATCGGAGAGAGCCGTCAAGGCCGCGCGGCTCACGGCGCTGCGGGGACTGGCACGCAAAGGTTCGAGCAGCTTGCGCGCCTCTTGCGGTTTGGTGCTTTCCCACAGACGGGCCAGCGCGATGGTGGCTTCTTCCTTGGACACCAGGATGGTGGGGTGATCTATGTCATAACGGATGAGCTTTTCGGCGTCAGCGAGCTTGCCTTGCGCGCCGTACAACTGGGCCAAGGACAATCTTGCGAGAGACGCATATGGTTCGCTGCTATTATCCGCCACCATTTTGAATCTGCGCTCGGCTTCGCCCGTGTTCCCGGTATCCGCCGCCGTGGTGCCCAGATAGAATTCGGCGATGTAGCTTTCATCGCTGCCCGAATACTTAGTGGCGACCTCGGACATGGATTTTACCACCGCCTTGACACGCTCGTCGGCGGTGGGGAAGGCGATGGTATATTCGTTGGGCGCGGGTCCAA
>JAYTVY010000472.1:0-3487 GCA_043743755.1 Bryobacterales bacterium
CTCGATGCCCCACGAATCGCTCGCGCCGCTCGTTGTGGTGCGGCAGAAACAGCGTCTCCTCGCCGGAAGCGATCAGCAGAATCGCGCCCGGCTGTTCCCAGCCGGTCAGGTAATAAAAATTCGCTTCTTCGGCCAGATCGTAAACCTCGTCCGGGCCTTCAGTGTGGCTGAACAACACCAGCACGCCTTCCAGAGACTTGCGTAAGCTGGCGCGCCGCGCCCGAAACTCCTCCGGCGGCAGCCGGCTCTCGGCAAAAGCCCCAACCGCAAAGCACAACAGCACCAGGAGTTTCCAGACACGCATGTCCAAAGTATAACTGCGGGGCGCACCCAGGTCCGCCGGCCGCCCCTTGAGCTTCTTCAGGTCAGGGCTGGGCCTGCGCTAGAATGAGCAATTATGCGTACCGACTGGGTTTCCAAACGAATTGATCATCCCATCCCGACTCAACTCCACTACGCCCGCAAGGGCGTCATCACCGAGGAGATGCAATTCGTGGCAGCCCGTGAGCGCCTCGCGCCGGAGTTGATCCGCGACGAAGTAGCGCGCGGACGCATGATCATCCCCGCCAATATCCGTCACACCAATCTGGAGCCCATGTGCATCGGCATCGCGTCGAAATGCAAGATCAACGCCAACATCGGCAACTCCGCAACCACGTCAAACATCCAGGACGAACTCGACAAACTGCGCTATGCCGTGAAGTTCGGCGCCGACACCGTGATGGATCTTTCCACCGGCGGCGACATCCCCGAGATTCGCAAGGCCATCATCGGCGATTCCCCGGTGCCCATCGGCACTGTGCCCATCTATGAGGCTCTCAACCGTGTGCGCCGCGTCGAAGACCTCAACATCGGCGTGATGCTGGAGGTAATCGAGGAGCAGGCGGAGCAGGGCGTCGACTACATGACTATTCACGCCGGCGTGCTGGTGCAGTATGTCCCGCTGACCACCAAACGAATTACCGGCATCGTGAGCCGCGGCGGCGCGATTCTGGCCGAGTGGATGGTGAAGAACCACAAGCAAAATTTCCTGTATGAGCACTTCGAGGACATCTGCAAGATCCTCCAGAAATACGACGTCAGTTTTTCACTCGGTGACGGCCTGCGTCCCGGCTGCCTCGCCGACGCCAGCGATGAAGCGCAGTTTGCCGAGCTGAAAACGCTGGGCGAGCTCACCAAGATCGCCTGGAAATACGATGTGCAAGTGATGATAGAAGGTCCGGGCCACATCCCCATGGACCAGATTCAGATGCAGGTGGAGAAGGAAATGGAGATGTGTTACGAAGCCCCGTTCTACACCCTGGGTCCGCTGGTAACCGACTTCGCCCCCGGATACGATCACATCACTTCGGCCATCGGCGCCGCAATGATCGGATGGTACGGTGCATCCATGCTGTGCTACGTGACGCCGAAAGAACACCTCGGCCTGCCCAATCGCGAGGACGTGAAGCAGGGCATCATCGCGTACCGCATCGCCGCGCACGCCGCCGACATCGCCCGCAAGCGGCCCGGCGCGCGGGATCGCGATGACGAGTTGTCCCGCGCCCGCTACCGTTTTGACTGGCGCCGCCAGTTCGAACTCGCGCTGGACCCCGAAACCGCCGAGGCCATGCACGATGAAACCCTCCCGGCCGAAGGCTTCAAAGATGCCGCTTTCTGTTCCATGTGCGGCCCCAAGTTCTGCAGCATGAACCATTCCGCGAAAACCGAGGGCTTCACCGAGGAAGAAGCCGCCGCCGTATTGGCGCAGATCACCCCCATGGGCACAACGAACAGGTAAATCCGTGAGAGGCAGGTTAGTCGCCTGCGGGACCAGGTTCCTACTTCGGAAATCCCGCCGTCGCCTTCACTTCCTCGATCTGCTTGTCATGCCGCATATTGTGCAGCGGAATATAAATCAGCCACTGATACGCATTCAGCGTCCCGAAAATCGCAAACGGATGCTCCGAAGTATGCTCCTTTAGCGCCACCTTCGTCTCCTCCGCGAACTGCAGCGTCTTCGCCCGCACTTCGTCAAAGCGCGCCATCACTTCGGCCCGCGTCATCTTCCCCTGCGGTTGAATCGGCTCCGGCGCCTGCGCCTTCCCCAGCCTGGGCGCCATCACCTTCAAAATAAGCTCCGTCTTCCCCGCGGTCTTAGTCGCCCAGTCGGGATTCGGCGGGCTGTCCAGCGCCGCCTGCATTCTTGCGGACAGCGATCCTTCGGCGAGTACGATATGCTCGGCCACCTCGCCCACCGACCAGCGGTTCGGCGCGGGCTTCCATTTCCACTGCTCATCGGTGAGGTCCTTCACGGCATCGATCATCTCTTTCCGCGAGTCCTTCAATAGCTGAATCACGTTCGCACGCTCCTGCGGCGTAAAACTCAGATCCTGGCTCCACAGCGGCGCCGAGGCCGCAAAAAGAACGAACGTCAGTGTCTTCATAATGCCCTCCAGCCTACTACATGTCTACGGATAAACATCCCCCCGCTGCTCATCCCACCGCCAGATCGGCGCGCCTTCGCAAAGATGCACGCCGCCCAGCCAGCGATTAATGCCGTTCAGCCGCACATGATCCTGTCTCGCGTGCAGTACCTCCCGTCCCGCCTCAGTCAATACGTATCGATGACCCTCCATTCCCAGCAGCGGATGCCGCGCCTCCGCCAGCGTCTCCACGTAGCGCCGAAAGGTTGAATCGCCCAGATAGATCCAATCCTCGAGTTCCTGGTTAGCGCGAAACAGCGACTGAAAATCGTGCGGACCCGATTCCACCAGCGACAAAATTTGAAGTTCGCTGCGCGACAGTCCGTTCCGTCGCGATGGAAACTGCTGCAGATGCCGCCGCAGAGCGGCTCGCACAAACGGAAGCGCCGAAGTGTCCTGACCAACAAGCTTCACCAGCGCCCCCGGCTCAGCTGCTTGAAAAGCCGCCCATGCCACCGACGCCGTTTCAAATTCACCCCGGGTCACCGCGTGACGAGTCTCAAATAAATCGGCGAGCTGTGCCGGCTCCAGCGGCCCCAAATAGGTGTCGCTGCAAATCAAGGACACTTTGGTCTCCCCGCGCTCCTGCGTATCGAGAAAATCGAGAATTTGAATCAGCTGCAGCTGATCGTAGAGGTCATGCTCGAACCACAGCACGATTTCCTCATGCTCTCGAAACGCCAGCAGCGCTTCATCCCTCTCTTCAAACGAAGCCTCCGAGTGCGGGATGTCAAAGAAGTCTGAAAGGAAGCGCTGGCGAATACGGCTTAACTCTTCCAGCGCCAGACCGCCGGGCACCGGACCATCGTGCAATATATCCACCCAGTAAACGAACCGCCCAGGGATCCCCGTCCGCGGCAGGCTGACGCTGGTTCCGTTGGTGATGTGGAGCATGCGGCGGCTCCTGCCAGTATATACACGCTACACTCAAAGCATGAATTACTACGGAGCAAAAGACCTTGCGGCGGCTTTCCGCACGGTGAGAAAAAACACAGTGGTCATCGCCGGGGAAATCGGCGAGG
>JAYTVY010000473.1:0-3938 GCA_043743755.1 Bryobacterales bacterium
TATCAAGTTCAAACCTCCAGCAGACCTCGCCCGCCGAGTGGTTCGCCGAAATAAAAACCATGCTGGATCGCGTGCGCACCACCAACGGCGGCGAGCCCGGCAAAGTGCTGGATGCTTTCGAGCGCTCCGCCAATCCAATGCTCGGCCTGTATGCCGCCGAAGAGCGGACCTTCGGATCCAAAGCGCCGGCCTGGGCCACCGATCGAGCGAACTAATGGAGCTGGCGGAGGGATTTGAACCCCCGACCCTCTGATTACAAATCAGATGCTCTACCAACTGAGCTACGCCAGCTTTGCGCGCGGAGTGCGGGACATGGAGCGGGAGACGGGAATCGAACCCGCAACCAACAGCTTGGAAGGCTGTGACTCTACCATTGAGTTACTCCCGCTAATCTACTCAATATTGTAGCGCGATCAATCGTGAAACAGCCGCGCGGGCACCTGGAAGAACTGGCCCAATTGCCGGGCCTGCCCGCGCGTGATGGGACGCTTGCCTTCCAGCACTTCATGCGTCAAGCGCGGATTACCGAAGATGTCGACGACGTCGCCGGCCTCCAAACTGCGGGCATCCAACAGACGGCGCAGAGTCTCGTGCGGTTGCGGTGGCTGCGGCGGCTCAGCCTCGTCCTCATCGCTCTCGAGGCCCGCCTCGTACAGCTCCACCAGCAGGATCAGAAGTGTCAGCAGCTTGCGTTGCTCCGGGTCCAGTCCTTCGCCATCGTCACCCGCCTGGTCGAGCAGTTGCTCGGCGATTCCCAGCAGCCGCTCGTGCTCTTCGGGCGATTCAATCACGCCCGGGCGATACTCGGCTAGCAACTGTCCGTAGCGTTCCTGATCCAATAGCGCCTCCGCACCACCGATCATAGCGGGTCTTGTACGCGCCCCTTCCACTCGCCGCCCCGCCCGCGCCAATACTGAATGGCGGAGTGAATGGTTGCGCCCAGATAGAACAAAGCGGTAGCGGGCAGCAGCACGGCCCAGAGCGGCGACAAACGATAGAGCCGCACGGTTGGCACAAACAGAACGGACATCAAGATCCACGCCGCTATCCCGAACGGGTTGCCGGAGAGCGCCAGCACCGGTGGCGCGATGTAGACCAGCAGCAACCCCAGCGAGGTGGCGGCCAGCAGCCAGGGCGAGTGTTGGAGCTGCGTGAACGCGGTGCGCGAGATCATGCGTTCTATCTCGGCAAACGTCTGGTACTCGCGGATGCTGCGTGTGGATTCGCTGACGCCGAGCCAGGTGCGGCCGCCGGTGTCTTTCACCCGGCGGGCCAGGGCGCAATCGTCGATCAGCTCGCCCTTGATTGCCGCGATGCCTCCCATCCGCTCCAGCGCGGTCCGCCGGATCAGCATGCACCCGCCGGCGGCCGCGGCAGTGCGACGCTTCGGCTCGCTCACCCACCGCGGCGGGTAAAGCAGAAAGAAAAAAAACACGAACGCGGGAATCAGAAACCTTTCCGCGAGTGAGCGGCAGTTGAGTTTTACCATCAGCGAAACCAGATCGTAATCGCCAGCCTGAGCGTAGGCCAGCATGCTCGCGACGGTGCCGGGGGCATGCACGATATCGGCGTCGGTGAGAAGGTAGAAATCGGGCTCCCAGCGCGCTGCCGCTTCCAGACCTTGGTGAACCGCCCAGAGCTTCCCGGTCCATCCGGAGGGCAGCGGCGGCGACGACACCACCTGCAGCGCGCCCGCTTCACGAGCGAGCGCGGCGGTCGCGTCCGAGCTGTGATCGTCCACCACAATTACGCGCGCGCCCATGGATGCGACGGACGCCCCAATCGCCGCGGCCTCATCCCGCGCGGGAACCACCGCAACCACACTGCCGCTGGTGATCGCATCGCGCTTCGGCAAGAACCGCGGCCACCAGAACCGTCCCCTCGCGCACAGCAACCACAACCACGCCGCTAACGAAACTGCGCCGATCGCCGTCATTGCACTCAGCGATAATCCTACACTGGACGCGATACAATTTCTGTACCCCCGGAGGTTCCATGCGAAAGCTCGCTCTGGTTCTGCTGACGATCGAACTCGCTTGCTGGAGCGAGACATCGCCGCCCAATCCCGCGGTGGACGCCATCTTCCAGAAGTTTCAAAAATCGGGCTCTCCAGGCTGCGCGCTATCCGTGATCCGGGACAGCCGCATCGAATACAAGCGCGCGTACGGCATGGCCGATCTGGACCATGACGTCCCGCTCACAACCACTTCCGTATTTCACGTGGCTTCGATCTCGAAGCAGTTTACGGCGGCCGCAATCGTGCTGCTGGCCCTGGATGGCAAGCTCTCCCTCGACGATCCGGTTCGCAAGTACGTGCCCGAGCTGCCCGACTTCGGCGTCCCCATCACGCTGCGCCACCTGATCCACCACACCAGCGGATTGCGCGATCAGTGGAGCTTGCTGGGCCTAGCCGGCTGGCGCTATTCGCTGGATCTGATCACCGATAACGACGTGCTCGACGTGATGTCGCGCCAGAACGATCTCAACTTTCCTCCGGGCGACAAGCACCTCTACTGCAATACGGGCTACACGCTGCTGGCGCAGGTGGTGAAGCGCGTGAGCGGGCAGTCCTTCCGCGAGTTCACGAACAAGCGCATTTTCGAGCCGCTCGGAATGAAGAATACGCACTTCCGCGACGACCATGCCGAGATCGTGAAAAATATCGCGCTGGGCTACGCGCCGCGCAAGGGCGCCTTCTCGCTGAGCGTGACGAATTTCGACACCGTGGGCGCCACCAGCTTGCTCACCACCGTGGAGGATCTCGCGCTGTGGGACCAGAACTTCTATGAACCGCGCGTGGGCGGGCCGGCGCTGCTCAACCAAATACTCCAGCGCGGCCGCCTGAACAGCGGCAAGGAGCTGGACTATGCGTTCGGCCTGGTGCATGAAAAATACAAGGGCCTGACGACGGTGGATCACGGCGGCGCCGACGCCGGCTATCGAGCCGACCTGCTGCGCTTCCCCGAACAACATTTTTCAGTGGCGTGCCTCTGCAATCTGAGTTCGGCATCGCCCGGTGAGCTGGCCCGGAAGGTGGCCGACGTATATTTGGCGGGACTCTTGAAGGAGGCTGCGCCGAAAGGGGAATCCTCGTCGATAAGCGTGACTCCGGAAGAACTCGGCAAGCGGGCTGGGCTTTACTGGCGGCGCGATGGCGACGGTTTTCGGAAGTTCGTGGTCGAGAGCGGCGTCCTGAAACTAGTGCTTCCCGATGAGACTTACGAGCTGAAGGCATTGGCGCAGGACCGGTTTCGTATGATGGCGTTTCCGCAAGAGTTCCATTTTGAGGGAACGCGCATAGCCGACGGCGAGATCACGCCCGATACGGTCTGGTACGAAGCCGTGCAGCCGTGGACGCCCTCGGTATCGGACTTGAAAGTGTTTGCCGGAGCGTACACTTCAAGCGAGCTGGACGCAATCTGGCGCATCGATCTAAGAGACGGCAAGCTGATGCTGAAGCGGCTCAAGTCGAAGCCCGAGGCGCTGGATCCCATGCTGCAGGACGTGTTCCTGAGCGGCACTGGAGCATTCCGGTTCAAGTGGGGCAAGGACGGGCGCGTGTCGGGATTCGTACTGAATGCCGGCCGCGTGCGCAACATCCGCTTCGAGCGCCAGTGGCAGTAAGCCGCTACGCGGGATCGAAAGTCCCCGGCGCAACCGATCGCGTGCACGACGCTACCCGCCGGAAGGTCATCCACAAACCTCGCCTGATTCCGTATTTTTCCACGGCTTGAATCGAGTACTCCGAGCAGGTGGGCCGGTAGCGGCAGCTCACGTATCCGCGCAGCAGGGGCCGTCCGAAATGTTGGTACGCGTGTACTGCGCCCACATGCAGCCTGACGGACGCCTGCCGCGAAGGCTCGCGAAAAGAGTCCGCCGCGAAGCCGGCCATCGCGGCCAGCAGGAGCAGCAGCCAGGTCTCGGGCCGCTTTAAGCCG
>JAYTVY010000474.1:0-1864 GCA_043743755.1 Bryobacterales bacterium
GACCGGATGCGCGCGCTGGCGGTGGATCTCGGTCTGGCGGACCGCTGGAAAAAGCGGCTTTCCTCACACAATGCGGATCGCCGGAAAGAGAACATGGAGTTTCTAGGACTGCTGGCGCAGCCCGCGCTCCGTCCGGTTTTTGAAAAGTGCCTCTCCGATCCCGATCCGCTGGTGAGCGCGGCGGCCTGCCGCTCCCTGTTGGCACTGGGACGAGACTCCGACGCCGCCGGTCTATTCCGGTTGGCGATTGAAGGCCCGCTGATGCTGCGTGCGATGGTGGCCGGCGATCTCCGGAGGCACTCGCTATCTCTGTCAAACATCGGACTACCCGATCTGGGTACCGGGACCGCGCCGCAAATCCTGGCTGGATTGGGGATCATCGAATCCTGGGAACGCTCGCTGCACTTGCCGGAATTGGCGGCGCTGACGCTGCATCCCAGCCAGGAAGTCCGGGCGGCCGCGATTCGCTCTCTGGGCTTCGTTCAGGCCAGCGCGGATACCGAGTCCTTGATTCTGGCGGCGCTGGAGGATCCGGTCCCGGAGATCCGTCTGGCGGCGGTGTTCGCCTGCTCACAGCGAGGCTACCGGTCGTCCATTGACTCGCTGGCTCGCCAGCTGCGCGGCGACAACGAGGCTTGCACCCGGGCCGCCTGCGATGCGCTCGCAAACATGGGAACGGATGGACGGGAAATTCTTGAAAAGTGCGTTCTGGACCCTAATCCGACCCTGGCCGGGAAAGCTCTGGAGGCTTTGGCCGCTGCCCATTTGAAACCGCCTGGGGCGCTCCAACTCCAATGACACTCGATTTCATCGTTCACCGCGTCTATTTCTTTTTTGAGAGCGGCATCATATTTTACGTCTTCGTCATCAACCTGATCTACTTTTTTCTCACGGCGATTGGGTTCTTCGCCATGCGGCGGCATCACATGCCGTTTAACCCGGTGGAACAAGCCGTGCTGCAGGAATCGCCGTTGATGCCCGCCGTTTCGCTGATTGTGCCGGCGTATAACGAAGCCATGTCGGTGGAACAGAGCCTGTCCGGCATGCTGGGCTTGCGCTATCCGTCGTATGAAGTGATTCTGGTGAACGACGGGTCGAAGGACTCGACACTACCGATCTTGATCGATAAGTTCCGGCTGTTCCGGTCGGCGCGCGCCACCACTGGGCCGCTGGCCACCAAGCCGGTCCGCAACGTGTACGAGTCAAGCGATCCCATCCGGCTGGTGGTGATCGACAAGGAGAATGGGGGGAAGGCCGATTCGATTAACGCGGGGCTCAATCTGGCGCGCTCTCCGCTGGTGATGGTGGTGGATTGCGATTCCTTGATTGACCGCGATGCGCTGTTCAGCATGGTCAAACCGTTTCTGGACGACCCCGAGCGCACCATCGCGGTGGGCGGCACCGTCCGCAGCGTGAACGATTGCGAAGTGCAGCACGGGATTGTGCAGAGTATCCGCACTTCCTCGTCCTGGCTGGCGAATTTTCAAGCGGTGGAGTATTTGCGGGCGTTCCTGGGCGGCCGGATCGGATTCAGCTTGATGAATGCATTGTTGATTATCTCGGGCGCCGCAGGCCTCTTCCGCCGCGATGCCGTGCTGGAAGTGGGCGGATTTGACGAATCCACGGTAGGCGAGGACATGGAGCTGGTGGTGCGAATGCATCGCCTGTGGCTGCGCAAGAAGAAGCCATATCGAATTGTGTATATCGCGGCTCCGGTGTGCTGGACGGAAGTGCCGCAATCGGTGAAGATTCTGCGGCGGCAGCGAAAGCGCTGGCAGCGCGGCACCGTGGAAAGCCTGTGGAGGCACCGCGAAATGCTGTTCAACCCGCGTTTCGGGGTAGTGGGCCTGTTTTCGTTCCCGTA
>JAYTVY010000475.1:0-3953 GCA_043743755.1 Bryobacterales bacterium
AGCAGACCAGCAGGTCGCCGTTGGGCAATTCGACGATGGAGGACGAGTGGTTGTGCCAGTGTTCCAGCGGAAAGATCAGCTCACCGCTGAATTGGGGGCTGGCGGTGAGGCTGGCAATAGCGGCGAGTAACAGGATGGCAAGTCGCATCAGGAAACCTTCATTAGATAACATTTGTTCAAATAACGTCGGCGAAACTCTTGCGGAGTTTGTAGAAGAGGGTGTGGCCGATCAGGAAGACGGCAAGCGCCAGGACGTACAGCTTGATCAGGGGAATCCATTCGGGCGGGTGGCGATCCAGGAGGATGGCACGGTAGGCCCGGACCAGGATGTAGAACGGATTTTGCGAGAGGGCCGGCAAGGCCCGGGCGGGGAGGCTCGCTTCGGGATAACAGATGGGGCTCATAAAGAACCAGAGCGTGAGAATGAAGCCCATGATCTGGCCGAGGTCGCGGAAGAAGACGCCCAGGGCGGCGATGAACCAGGAGAATCCGAGGGTGAAGAGCAACTGCGGGATGAGCAGTACGGGGAGCCAGCCGACGGTGGATGGCAGAGAACCGCGCAGGAAGACCAGCACTATGAGAAACAGCGCGAGCGCGAACAGTTCGGTGACCAGACCGGAGAGCACTTGATTGACGGGAAGCGTCTCCAAGGGGAAGATCAGCTTCTTTACGAAATTGCGGTGCTCCAGAATCACATGCGGTGCGCGGCCGGCGGCTTCGGAGAAGGCCAGCCAGGGGAGCATGCCGGCCAGGAAGTAGAGCGCGAAACCGGTGCGGCTCTGTTCAGCGCCGAAGCGAGTGCCGAGGACCACGCCGAAGACGAAGAAGTAGGTGGTCATCAGCAGCAGCGGATTAATAACTGTCCAGAGCACGTCTCCGAAGGATCCGCGATAGCGCGCGAGAATATCGCGGCGGGCCATGGAGCGGATCAAGCGGTGATTGCGCCCAATGGTTCGCAGCGGGGCCAGCAAGACGCGGGGGATGGCGCGCGCCAGGCTGCGGCGGCGCAGTGCGCCTACGGTGGTAATCTCCGAAGCATGCACGGACGCCACGGA
The DNA here is from genome assembly GCA_043743755.1 of Bryobacterales bacterium. Taxonomy (GTDB): domain Bacteria; phylum Acidobacteriota; class Terriglobia; order Bryobacterales; family Bryobacteraceae; genus JALYHQ01. Next base: position 1,056 of record JAYTVY010000475.1, read on the forward strand.
GCCGGCTACCTCGGCGTCGACCACCAAGAACGGCTGGTTGCGAGCATACGCCCAGCCGGTGGCCGCGTCGATGGGCGAGACGAAGATGCGCCAACCTCCGGGCTCGGGCGGCAGCGCGATCGTGAGGTCAATGCGGACGGATTCGCCGGGGACGGTGTCTCGCGGGATGGGGGTCCAGTGGCCTTCGGCGATGAAGCGATCGGTTTCCGGATCTAGGAGCTGCCAGCCGATGGCGTCGCTAGCGGCTTTCCACGGCGTGCCGGAGCGGTTCTCGAGCGCCAGGTGAATTGCCAGCGAGTCGCCGCACGGCTCGACGCGAAACTCCCGGTAGGTGGCGTCCATCAGCTATACAGCCAGGTTGGATAGCGGTCGCGCAGGGGGCCGGTCTTGCGGCCCACCGCGTAGATGCCGTCGCCGCGCAGATCGCGGCTGAGCTCGTAGCGCTCCAGCAGGTCGAGCACCCATTCGTGCTCGGGCTTGGGCTGATCGAGGAACGCTCCGGTTTCAAGCAGCGTCAACTCCAGACCCGCATCACGGAACAGGAAGCGAATTTCCATGGGCGTGTATTCGCGATTGTGCCGGGCATCGGCCTCGCCGCCCCCGGACGCGGGACGGATATAAGCCGGGAAAAATCCGGGATGGTAGCCCTGCAGAATCGCGGCGATGGCGCGCACGGATCCGAGATTCGGCGTGGTGAGCACGAAGTGACCGCCCGGTTTCAGGATACGATTCACTTCCGAGAGCATGTGCATGGGGTCTTCCGCCAGATGCTCAATCAACTCGCAGCAGAGCACGGTGGAGAACCATTCGTCGGGATAGGGGAAGGGATCTTTTTCGGCGTCGAAGAGATCGATTTCGCAAGTGAACTCTTCGCCTTCCGCGGTGGAGACGGTTCGAATATTGGTTTTGCCTGCGGGACCGTAATAACAGCCGCGGACTTCGCCGTAGCCGAGTTTGGTTTTGAGGGACGGCGTGATCTGGAGGTACGCTCCCATTTCGAGGATACGATCATGAGGGCCGCCGGGGGGAGTGATGGCCAAAGTTTTCGCGAGGCGCGTGAGGTGTTGTTCGACGTAGACGACGGCGTCGGGGGCGGACCAAGTGCGGATGTATTCGGGGGGGACAGGGATGGAGGGAGGGGACGATTGCAGCTTTGCGGGGACCGGGCATGGCCCTGTGCCAGGGGAATGCGGAACACCGGTTACGGATTCCAAGAAGTAGTGGTAGCGCTGGGCAACCAGGGGCCAGTTGCACTCGCGGTCTACCCAGGCGCGGGCGCGGCTGCCCAGCTGTTCACGCAGGTCGGGGCGATTCGCGAGCATATTCAGGTATTCGAAGAGATGATCTTCTTCGCCCGCATCGACTGGGACTTTGAGGCAAACATCGTCGGGGTATTCGCGGAAGGAGCCGACATCGGAGACGATCACGGCTTTGCCGAGTCCGAGAGCGCGCATGAGGGTGCCGGAGTTTTCGCCTACGGTTGGATAACGCAGGTTGAGAACGATATCGCAAGCCGCCACGTACCCGACGAAATCGTCGATGGGCGTGAAGCCGAGGGTGCGGACATAAGGGGCAAGGCCGAGCGAATCAATCAGCGCCGCAAGATGAAACTCGGGATGAGGTTCGCCCACCAGGATCATGCGGGCGCGCGGGTTCACGCGCAGCAGGCGTCGAAAAGCGCGCAAGGATTCAGCGATGCGTTTGTAGGGCTTCAGGAATCCGAAGATGCCGATGAGCGTGGTGGTTTCATCGATGCCGAGCTTAAAGCGAAAGCCCATGCGGTCGGCCTGCGGGATCCACGCACCGTGGGGGATGCGGGCGACGGGGCCGGTGAAGCCCGCATCGCGCAGCTGGGACTCGACGCACTGGCTGTGCACAATGGCGCCGCGCGAGCGCTGCAGCAGGCGGCGGAGCATGGGCACGCCGTCGTAATCGGGGCCCACTTCGAGAGCGCGAACGCGGCGGGCGTGCTCCAAGGCCGCGGGGCCGCCGTCATATTCCACTTCGCGGAGGTAGGCGTCCCAGTCATTGCGGCGGATGGTGAGGTCGGCGATCAAGTGGTGCAGATTGCCTTCATGGATCACCACCACGCCGGGATGTTCCAACGCGGTCTCATAACAGAAGTCATGCCAGACGTTGTTGCCGATCTGGTAGAGAGCGACGTCGAAGTCCGCCGGATCGAAGCGGGCGGGCTTTTCCGAAAACGGGGTGACCTCGGCCAGGCGTTCAAGCTCCGCCAGCAAGGCCGCCGAGTAATCGGCGATTCCACTCTTCGCCGGGGGCAGCGGAGAGAAAAAAGCCAGCTTCATCCGGTCTATTTCACCAGCTCCATGGTGAACGCGCCGAGTGAGAGCGGGACTCGCACCAGAACGGGTGTGCGCGCAGCGTCCTTGAGGAAAAAGATCTCGAAGTTGATTTCGGATGCGGGGCCCTTGGCGGTAACCAGCAGCTTATCGGCTTCCTTATTGGTATCGCCTACCGGGATGGACTGGGTGCCGCCGAACTCAATGCGAACCTCATAGGGTGCGCCGAACAGGACCGTTTGCCGCTGGGGAAGGCGGCCTTGCGAGAGCTCGCGGCGGACGTAGTAAAGGAAGGACAGAGCGTCTTTACCGCAGGCAGAGGTTTTCAGCTCGGTTTTGCCGCCGCCGGTGGTTTCGCGCGTGGCGGTGTCATGCCCGGGATTGAAGGTGGTCTTCTCGTTGGTCTTCTTCTTTCCATGCAGCAGCTCCTTGCCGAATTCCGCCGAACAGAGATCGGGGGTGGCCTGCGAATGGTAGCGGTCCAGCACTTGAAAACCGGGGATGGCGGCTTCAACGTTGAATTCAAAGTTGAGGGTTTCGGGTCCGTCGGCGGGTTTGGTACGCGACGAACTGAGCCGGCTCTCGCCCAGACTGA
>JAYTVY010000476.1:0-4444 GCA_043743755.1 Bryobacterales bacterium
TCCTATGTCTGAACAAGAAACCATTGCCAACGATACCTTGGCTGCTGAACATCGGCAGTCGAAAACCATGTCCGAAGCGGCCCTCGCCGCCAACCGCGCCAACGCGCAAAAATCCACCGGCCCCACCACCGCTCCTGGCAAAGTCCGATCCAGCCTGAACGCGCTGCGCCACGGACTCACCGCCCGCGTCGTAATTCTTCCCACCGAGGATCTAGATGCTTATCAAACCTTCGCCAAGGAAATCGTCGACAGCCTCCACCCCCGCACGCCCGTCGAGCGCCAGTTCGCCCAGACCGTCGCCGATAATCAGTGGCGCATCAATCGTATTCGGTCCATCGAAGACGGTATGCTCGCCGAAGGGCACTTCGGCGTCATCGGTGACTTTGACGCCGAGCATTCCGGAATTCACTCCGCTATCACCGCCTCCCGCGCCTTCACGGAGCGTTCCAGGGAGTTCGTCAACCTCAGCCTCTACGAGCAGCGTCTCCACCGCTCCCTGAAGGACTCGCTCCGCCAGCTTCAGGACCTCCAGGCCGCCCGCCGGATTGGGTTCGTTTCTGCGAGTCCTATCGCGACCCGCCGCCCTTCAACTCAAGCCGTACATACTCTCCCGCCCCACCCCATGGAAATGCACCACCGGCCACCATCCACCGGACCTCACGGCTCCCCATCGACACCACCACGGCCGGATCCCCGGGATGCGCGCTCGCCGGACACAGTTCCGCGCACCACAACCGCACAATCCTCAACTGCGAATTCTCGAACTGGGTCTTCGATTCATGCCTTTCCGGCGCCAGCCGGATCTCGCGCTCAGGCACGTCCCCAGCCGCCGTCTTCAACTCGATCCGCAGATACTCCGTGTCCGCCTTCCCCAGATACTCCACGGCGTGATGCTCTGGCGCCGCACGAGTCACGCGAATCGTCCCGGCCTTCGCGGCCGGCCTCGTAGTCGCTCCCTTCTTGTCGTCGACAAAACGCATCGGCCCCGAATCGGTGGTGTAAACAAACACCACCGGAACCGCCGGATGATCGTGCAGCGGTGCCTTGTCGTGAACCTTGTAATTGATCCTCGACACCCGCACCCACGGATTCTCAAATTCAAGATGGTAATGTGTCGGCGCGATCGTAAACGGGTCCTGCGCCCCCGCAGCCGCCAGCGCTGCACTCGCGAATAGCAGCTTCAGCGGCCTCATTTCTTAATATCCCGATGCGTCTCTTTGCTCTTAAATCCCGCGCGCTCCAGCCGCTTCCGCATCTCCCCCGCAATCATCACGGACCGGTGATGTCCCCCCGTGCACCCAAATCCAATCGTCAAATAACTCTTCCCCTCCCGGATGTAATGCGGTATCAAATAAATCAGCAGCTCCGAGATCCGCTCGATAAACTCCTGCGTCTGCGGAAAAGACCGTATGTAGCGCGCCACGCTGGGATGCCTTCCGGTAAGCTTCTTGAACTGCGGAATGTAATTCGGATTAGGCAGGAATCGCACATCGAAGACCAGATCCGAATCCGCCGGCACGCCATGGCGATACCCGAAACTGGTGATGTCGATTCGAATCTTCGACTCGTCCCGATCCCCCCGGAAGTTCGCGGCGATCAAGTCGCGCAGCTCGTGCACGTTCAGCTTAGACGTGTTGATCACCGGATCGGCCAGCGCCCTTATCGCGGCCAGCTGCTCCTTTTCCTTCTTGATGCTGTTAACCACCGTGCGCTCGGTTCCCAGCGGATGCGGCCGCCGGGTCTCCGAGTAGCGCCGCACCAGCGTCGCGTCGTCCGCTTCGAGAAACAGCAGCCGCGTGGGAACAATGTTCTGCAGACGCTTGTAGATTTTCGGGAAGCTCTGCAGCGCCTCGCCTTCCCGGATATCGATCACCAATGCGGCGCGGCGGAACGTCGTGGAGCTCTTCGTCAGCTCGGCGAATTTCGGAACCAGATCGATCGGAAGATTGTCGACGGCGTAATAACCGAAATCCTCCAGCGCCCGCAGCACCGTGCCCTTCCCCGATCCGCTAAAGCCCGTGATCACCACCAGCTGGGCGCCGGTGTCGGCGGCGGGAACCGGAACTGGCTTCTTCAGGCGCGGCACTTAGCTTTCTACAAGGTCGAAGTTTCCGTCCCCGCGGCGCAAGATTACGGAACCCGGTTCGTCTTGGCGTCGCGATACACCAGGTAGTCCTGCGCCTTACCGATCTCCAGCAGCGCCTCCTCGGCCGTCATAGGCTTCCGCCCGTTCTCCCGGTGATCCACCCGGAATACCTTAGCGCTCTTGCTCTTCGCCGCTGCCTTCGGCTTTGCCGGCGTCGGAACGGTTTCGGCCACCGACGTATCCGCCTTGCGCGTGGTGTCGCGCCACTTGGTCCGCATCTTCACCACTTGCTTCTCGAACTTCTCGGCGGCCTCATTCAGCGCCTGGCCGATCTCGCCATTGATCCCGATGCAAACCAGCGAGTGGTCGAAAGCGTTCAGCGTGATCTCGGCCTTGTGCAGGTGGCGCTGCTGGCTCAGGAATACATGCAACTCGCGTTCTCCGTTGCGGCTGCGTTCCAGCATCCTGGACAGCTTGTTGAGCTTGGTTTCAAACTTCTGGCGCAGCTTCAGGGGAATATCTTCATGCCTGCCGGTATAAGTGATTTTCATGGGATGACCTCCGCTACGCGGAAAGATTTAGTTCCGGTTGCGGCGTTGGTGCGTGGACGGTATGCGCATGTCCTCGCGATACTTGGCGACGGTCCGCCGCGTGACGTCGATGCCTTCCGATTTCAAACGGGCGGTAATCTGTTCGTCCGTGAGAGGGTGGTTGGTGTCCTCCTCTTCTATCATTTTCTTCACCCGCCGCTTCAGAATCAGCAGCGGCGTGCCGCTCCCCGCCGACCCCTGCACCGCTTCCGAGAAAAAATAGCGCAGTTCAAATACGCCCTGCGGTGTGTGCGCATACTTGCTCGCCACGGCGCGGCTTACGGTGGATGGGTGCACCCCAATTTCCTCCGCCACTTCCTTGATCATCATCGGCTTCAAAGTGTCGATGCCATCCTCCAGGAACTCCATCTGTCGGCGCACAATAGACTGGCACACCTTCAAAATCGTCTGCTTGCGCTGCTCGATATTTTTCATCAACTGGATCGCCGACGCGTAGCGTTCCTTGACGTAGTTCCGGACTTCCTTGCTCGGCTCCTGATCGCGATCCAGCATGCGCCGGTATTGCGCGTTCAGCCGCAACTGCGGAATGTCGTCATCGTTCAGCTGGATCAGATAATCGTCCCCGTCCTTGAAAATGTAGACGTCTGGCTCAATCTGGCGCGCGCCCGGCCCGGAGTAGCGCAATCCCGGACGCGGGTCCAGGTGGCGGATCACATCCAGCGCGATCTGTATGTGTTCCATCGGCCGCCCCATCACTTTGGCGAGTTCCTTCGTCTGACGGGTCTCCACCAGCCTCAAATGGTCCGCGATAATATGCCACGCAACGCCGCCCTTACCGCCGCGGCTTTCCAATTGAAGCAGCAGGCACTCCCGAACGTCCTTCGCCGCCACTCCCGCCGGATCCAGGGATTGCACAACCGTCAGGCCGTTTTGCACCTCGGCCATCGAGTGCTGGCCGCTCGCGGCGATCTCTTCCAGCGAAATCTGCAAATAGCCGTTCTCGTCCAGGTTCCCGATAATGTTCGCCGCCGCGTCCCGCACCGCCTCCGACATCACCAGCACCGCCAGTTGCGAGTGCAGATGATCCGCCAGCGTCACCGGCGAGGAGAGAAAAGTTTCGAACGAAGGTTTCTCGACATTCTCCGATGCCGGGCTCTTGTAACCCGGATCCAGATATTCATCGAAAAAAGTGCCGAAGTCGATCTCGTCGAAAGGATCCTTGTCGGTCTTGACCTCGGGAATCTCGGGAATTTCGGCCGACGGAACGTCGCCGCCCGAATCCGGCAGCCCTGGCGCGGCCCCCGTGTCCGCTCCCACCCCATTCTGCGCCTCCAGAATCGCGCCATCCGATGGATCCGATACGCGCTCGGCTTCGAGCACCGCCTGCATCTCTTCGGGAGTGAGTTCTTCGATGCCGTCCAGGGATTCTTCGAGAACCGGATTCTCGGAAATCTCCTGCGTGATCATGTCCTTCAGTTCCAGACGGTTCAACTGAAGAACCGTGACCATCTGGACAAGTCCGGGTGTCAGGATCTGCTTCTGCGCGACCTTAAGCTGCAGCCTCGGCGAAAGCATGGACATCTGCCCCCATAATAACACCAGGTACGGCGGGACCTTAGTCCCGCAGCCGGCCCCCCGGCCGGCTTGTACGATTGAGTTACCAGTGCATTTTTCTATACTTTGCTCCCCCCTCCTCACCGCCCTCCTAGCCACCCCCCCACCCCCGCTTTCTCGACGCCGCCTCCGCCCGCCCCGCCCTCTCCGCCTTCCCCTCCCGGACTCCCTCCAACTGCCCAATTTGGATCCG
>JAYTVY010000477.1:0-2636 GCA_043743755.1 Bryobacterales bacterium
GGGGAAGTTCGGCGAGCGCTGGGTGGAAATCGCCAAGGCGTGGGGTTTGGATGCCGTGGTGCTGCAGGAGCCTTACGGATCATTCGTAAAGCCGGAGCAAGTGGACGCGGCACTGAAGGCGAATCCGGGAGCGAAGGGTGTGTTTGTGCAGGCTTCCGAGACGTCCACGGGCGCTGCGCACGATGTGCACGCCATGGGCGAACTGGTGAAGAAGACCGAGGCGTTGTTCGTGATTGACGCCATCACGGGGCTGGGCACCATGCCGCTGGATATCGACGGCTGGGGTCTGGACGTGGTGATCGGCGGATCGCAGAAGGCGTTCATGATTCCACCGGGAATGGCGTTTCTGTCAGTGAGCGAGAAGGCCTGGGCGCGGGCGGAAACGGCGAAGCTGCCCAAGTTTTATTTCAATCTCAAGAAAGAGCGCAAGAACGCGGCCAGCGGGGAATCGAGCTGGACGCCGGCCACGAGTCTGCTGCTGGCGCTGGCCGAAGCGCTGAAATACATCAAGGCGCTGGGCATGGCGAAGCTGGTGGACAACGCGCAAATGCTGGCGCAGGCGACGCGGGCCGCCGTGACGGCGCTGGGGCTGGAGCTGTTCTCGCCGGGGTCGCCGAGCGCATCGGTGACGGCGGTAAAGGCGCCGGCGGGCGTGGATTCCTCGGCCATCGTGAAGGAATACCGCAACCGGTTCGGGTCCGTGATCGCGAACGGGCAAGGGTCGATGAAGGGGCAGATCTTCCGGATCGCGCATCTCGGATATTTCGATTTCGCGGATCTGTTCGCGGTGATCGCGGAGCTGGAGATCATTCTTACCGCGCTGGGACATCCGGTGAAATTCGGCACGGGTGTGGCGGCGGTGCAGAACGTGTACGCCTCGGCGGCGCTGGCCAAGGAAGCGGTGGGCGCGTAAGCGGGACTATGAAGATCCTGGTAGCGGAGCCGCTGGCGGCGGCGGGTATCGAGCTGCTGCGAAGTCAGAAGGGCTGGGAAGTGGTGGTTTCCACTCCCAAGGATTATGCCCACCACTTAGCCGATGCCGACGCGCTGCTGGTGCGCAGTTCGGTGAATGTGAACGCGGAGGTGCTGGCGAAAGCTCCCAAACTGCGCGCCATCGGGCGGGCCGGCGTGGGCGTGGACAACGTGGATCTGACGGCCGCAACCGCGGCCGGTGTGCTGGTGATGAACACGCCGGGCGGCAACGCGGTATCGGTGGCGGAGCACACGCTGGCATTGATGCTTTCCCTCGCCCGATCCATTCCGCAGGCCAGCGTATCCACCAAAGGCGGCAAGTGGGAGAAGAAGAAGTTCCTGGGGCACGAGCTGCGCGGCAAGACCCTGGGCGTGGTGGGACTGGGCAGCATTGGGCGCGAAGTGGTTCGGCGCGCCAAGGCGTTTGAGATGCGCATTGTGGCTACCGATCCTTTTGTGAACGCGCAGACGGCCATGGGTGTGGGAGTGGAACTGGTGCCGCTGGAGCGGCTGTACGCGGAGAGCGACTATATCACGCTGCACACGGCGCTGACTCCGGAATCGCAGCGGATGCTGAACGCGGAAGCGTTCGCGAAGATGAAGCGCGGGGTGCGAATCGTCAATTGCGCGCGCGGCGAGCTGATTGACGAAGCGGCGCTGGGGAAGGCGCTGGAATCCGGCAAGGCGGGCGGCGCGGCGCTGGATGTGTTCGAGAATGAGCCGCCCACCGGCGATCCGATTTTGAAACAAGAGAAGCTGGTGGCCACTCCGCACATCGGCGGGTCCACCGAAGAGGCTCAGGAGATTGTGGGGGTGCGCATCGCCGAACAGATGGTGGAGTATCTGACCACCGGGGTAGCGATCAATGCGGTAAACATGCCGGCGCTGACGGCCGAACAATTCCGGACGCTAGGGCCTTACGGGCTGCTGGCGGAGCGGCTGGGATGTTTCGCATCGCATATATCGAATGGAAACCCGCGGGCGGTTCGATTCATCTATTACGGCAGGATCGCCGAATACAACACGCAGCTGGTCCGGAACGCTGGTCTGGCGGGAGTTTTAAGCCGCTCGATGTCAAGAAAACCCAATATCGTGAACGCGATGCAGATCGCCGGCGACCGGGGCTTGACGGTGGATGAGCGACACGAAAAACGGGTATCGCACATGGATTCGGTGCGCGTCGAGCTGGAAACGGACGCGGGCGTGACCACGGTGGAGGGCGCGGTGGTGCTGGACCAGCCACGGTTGCTGCAGGTGGATGGCATCCAATGCGAGGCGCCCTTGGACGGGCATTTGACGTTCTTGAAGAATGACGACGTTCCAGGGGTGATTGGCTACATTGGCGGCGTACTGGGGCGGAATGGAATCAATATAGCGACGTTTTCGCTTGGCCGCAGGGACGCGGGAGCGGCCGCGGTGTCGGTGATCGATACGGATCAGCCGATTCCGGAGCCAGTTTTGAGCCAGTTGCTGGAGAATCCAGCCGTCACGCTGGCGCGAACGGTGAAGTTTGGCAAGTAGGACCGGCGTGGCCGCGAACCACGAGATTTTGCTTGGATGCTATTACCCGGATGTGATACGATTAAAGGAGCTTCCCATGGATCGCACCCTCGCGGCAAGTTCCTGTACAACCCAACAACGGAGTTAAGAACAACAAACGAATG
>JAYTVY010000478.1:0-3338 GCA_043743755.1 Bryobacterales bacterium
ACCCACGAATTCAAGCCCGGACACAAAGGCGGCATTCGCGGCGGGGAACGGGATGCCCAGGTCCGTGAAGAAGCCGGTGACCTTGGCCAGGTCGGAGAGCTTACCGCGGCCGGTATAGAAAAAAGTGATGCCGACGAAGAGCCGAGTCACTAGAGGCGCCAGAAATTGCAGCGCAGCCGCGGCGCGCAAACCGAGCCGAGCCACCCGCTGGATAAGATTGCCGTGAGATTGGGGTTCAACGCTCAGAGGAAGGACTCCTTACGAGCAGAAAGGCTCGCCGCGGGCGTAACGGCCCGCGGCGAGAAAAACGAAGCAAGCCCGGTTTCCCGGACCGGCAATTTTACTTCTTGTGGTCCGCGGGTTGGGGAACCTTGCAGCCACCCTTGCCCTTGCAAGAATTCTTGCCGGCGCAACCATTGTCGCCAGGCGTGCAGCCACCCTGGCCCTTACAAGCGTTCTTGCCCTTGCAAGCGTGCTTGTGGACCTTGGCCGGCTTAACCTTGGCGGGCTTGGCGGGCTTGGCGTCGTCCGCGAACAGCTTCGAACCCGCGGCGAGACCAGCCGCGACAGTTCCAATTGCCAACGCAAATTTTCTGCGATTCATCAACTGCCTCCATATAGGCCGAGTCGGCCTTCACTGAGTAATAGTTTCGACCGGCGCAACCGATAAGTAACGCCTTGTCATCTTCTCCAATAAATTATCCTAAAACGCTCCCGGATTGATCCCATGAAAATGTTTTTTTTTCTTAATCTGCAAGGCAAAGATGGCGCTATTAGACATGGAATCAGCTAGATGGATCGTTGAAGGTATTGTACAACTTGAAGACTGTGGCTTTAATGCAGATCGGGGGAATTGAAACTGCGAACCGGGACGGCAGGTACAGTTCTTGCCGCCCCGTTCCACTGCTGGCGGATTTCTTACTTCTTGGTCACGTGAGCCGGGTCGCAGCCGCCCTTGCCCTTGCAGGAATTCTTGCCGGCGCAACCGTTATCGCTTTCCTTGCAGCCGCCCTGGCCCTTGCAAGCATTCTTGCCCTTGCAATCGTGCTTGGCGCCCTTCTTCTTCTTCTTGGCCGGAGCCGCCGGCGCGTCATCCGCGAACAATTTGGAACCCGCAGCGAGACCAGCCGCGACGGTCCCGATTGCCAACGCAAACTTTCTACGATTCATGAACTGCCTCCATTCGAATTAGGGCCCAATTGGCCTCAGCCCAGTATACCCGACATCCCGCGGAGGTCGTAGCTGACGCGCGCGGCTAGGAAAGGCGATACTCGAAGGGATATGAAACGGGACTTCTACATTGACGGCAAGTGGCAATCGCAGGCAGATGGCGGATCGATCGAGGTTCTCTCGGCGTCCACAGAGGAAGTGCTCGGGGCGGTTCCCGAGGGATCGGCGGCGGATGTCGATAGCGCGGTGCGGGCTGCGCGGCGGGCATTCCCCGGCTGGAGCGAAACAACGCCCGCCGAACGGTCCGGCTGGCTGGAAAAACTGGCGGCTGCGTTGAAGGAACGCGCAGCCGGCATCGCTACCACCATCGCTCAAGAAGTGGGCTCGCCCATTACGATGGCCACCAGCATCCAGGCGGGGCTTCCGGTGGCCATAACCCAGTCATACGCGGCTCTGATCTCAACGTTTGTCCTGGAACAGCAAACCGGTAATTCCCTGGTGGTGCGCGATCCCTACGGCGTGGTGGGGGCGATCACGCCGTGGAATTATCCGCTGCATCAGATCATGGCCAAGGTGGCGCCGGCCCTGGCCGCGGGCTGCACCGTGGTGCTAAAGCCGAGCGAAGTGGCGCCGCTGAACGCGTTTCTGCTCGCGGAGGCCTGCCAGTCCATCGGTCTGCCGGCAGGGGTATTGAACATTGTGACGGGATACGGACCGGGCGCGGGAGAAGCGCTGGCGTCTCATCCGGGCATCGACATGGTGAGCTTCACTGGATCGCTGCGGGCCGGACGGCGCGTAGGCGCGCTGGCGGCGGAAAGCATCAAGAAGGTGACGCTGGAGCTGGGGGGCAAGTCGGCATTCGTGGTGCTGGATGATGCGCCATTCGAGAAAGCGATTCCAGCGGGGGCGCGGAACGCCATGCTGAATTCGGGGCAGACCTGCTCGGCGTGGACGCGCATGGTGGTTCCCCGCGCGCGGCAGCAGGAAGCGATAGATCTGGCGGTGCAGGCTATCCAGGGGCTGAAGCTGGGCGATCCTTTGGATCCCGCGACGCGGCTGGGTCCCCTGATCTCGGCAACCCAGCGCGAGCGCGTCGAAGGCTACATCGGCAAGGGTCGCGCCGAAGGGGCCAGGGTGGTGGCGGGCGGCGGACGTCCGGCGGGGTTCTCGCGAGGCTATTACGTCGAACCCACCGTATTCGCGGACGTGGATTCGCGCATGACCATCGCGCAGGAAGAGATATTCGGGCCGGTGCTGTCGATTCTTCCTTACGACACCGAAGAAGAAGCTATCGGGATCGCCAATGACACTATCTACGGGCTGGCGGGCGGTGTATGGTCGGGGGATGCGGAGCGCGCGCTGCGAGTGGCGCGCAAGATGCGCACGGGACAGGTGGACGTGAACGGCGGACGCTACAATCCGCTGGCGCCCTTTGGCGGGTACAAGCAATCGGGCATCGGGCGGGAGCTGGGCGCTTTCGGGCTGGAGGAGTATTTCCAGATCAAGTCGATCGCGCGTTAGGGCTCCACGCATGCTCATCCGGATACTGCCTGTCTTCCTCGGTGCAATCTGCGCAGCCTTCGCCCAAAACGAACCGGCCCCGGTTGTCAGCATCGCGCCCCCGGCGCCCCGGACCGCGATCGAGGACTTCCTGGCGCGCAAGGATGGAATCATCGCCAAGGAGTTTCACCTGCTGGGCCGAGTGGCGGAGATCCGAGCGGAGACGCTGATCCTCTCGCAGCCGGGGAAAGACGGGCCGCGGCCGCGCGGGCTGCGTATTCTGATCATCCGGGAGCCGGTCCCCGTGGGAGAGAAGATTGCACTGGTGGATATGGATGAATTGGACGGACTCTCGCGGGCGCTCAACTATATGCTCAATGCGATTGCCGAGTGGCAGGGGTCGAGTCGCGATTATACGGAGATGGTGTTCAGTACACGCGGCGATTTGCAGGTAGGCTTCACCATTACGTCCGGCAAGCTGCAGACTTTCGTGAGAACGGGTGCGCCGGGGTCCACCGTGATATCCATGATGGACCGTGATCGGATATCGGCGTTGCGAGAGTTGATTGAGCAGGGGCGGGAGTATCTGGCTGCGCAGCGGCGGTGACAGGCAAGGCCTGTCCTACATATACTCGGGGACTGTGATGCCCAGGACACCCAGCGTCGCC
>JAYTVY010000479.1:0-4002 GCA_043743755.1 Bryobacterales bacterium
TTGAAGGGCCGCTTCACCCCCTCTCCCGGACTCGATATCGCCGCCGAATTCATCGCCTCGCAGTTCCGCCGCGCAGGCCTCGAACCAGCGGGCGATGACGGATACTTCCAGACCGCGCGCCTGGTAACACGCAAGCCGAACCTGGATGGATTCACGCTTGAGCTAGCGGCGGGTGAGGAGCACTTTAGCGCGGCTTCGAACGACGTGACGATAACTTCTCCCGCAGCTTTGAGTCTCCTGAACGCCGTTTTGGTGAAGGCGGGCGCGGGGGAGCCGCTCGCGGGCAAAGTGGTCATCGGCGAGCGGCGCGATTTCGCGGGCGGCAACATCTTTCGCGATCCAGCGATTCCAGCCATCATCCTGGTGGGAACCGGCGGACCGCGCGGAAGCTCGGCGGGGCTGGGTATTCCAGACGATCCCGATGGCAAAGGCCCGGTTGTAATCAGACTGTCAGGCGAGCCGGCATCCAAGTTCTTCGCCGCGTTAAAGCCGGGAGTTCCAGCGAAGGTGTCGATACATCTGGCTGCGCCCGTTGAGACGCAGGTTACGGCGCGAAACGTGGTGGGAGTGCTGCGAGGATCCGATGACGAGCTGAAGCAGACCTGCGTCATGGTCAGCGCTCATTATGATCATCTGGGAATGAAGCCCGCCGGTGAAGGCGACCGCATCTATAACGGCGCGAACGACGATGGCAGTGGAACCGTGTCTGTAATGGAGCTGGCCGGAGCGCTGGCGGGCATGCCTCGGCGCGCCAAACGCAGTATCGTGTTCGCCGCCTTTTTCGGGGAAGAGAAGGGCCTGGTTGGCTCGCGCTATTACGCGCTGCATCCGGTTTTTCCGCTGGTTAAGACCGTAGGGGATGTGAACCTGGAGCAGTTGGGACGGACGGATGGCGATGGCGCCGAGCGGCGCGCCAATGTGACTGGATTCGATTATTCCACCCTCACCGCGTTTTTGGTTGTCGCGGGAGAGGCCACTGGCGTAAAAGTTCTCAAGAACGACCAGCGCAGCGACCCGTTCTTCAGGGCCAGCGACAATTACTCGCTCGCCAGGGAAGGCGTTCCGGCCCACACCGTCAGCGTGACGTATCTGTTTCCCGATTACCACCAGCCTGGAGACGAGTGGCAGAAGATCGACTACGAAAACATGGCGCGCGTGGATCGCATGCTGGCGGCCGCGTTGATCGCGATAGCCGACAGCGTCGAGCCGCCGCGCTGGTTGAAACCCTTGTCGCCGCCATCCCGCGCTCCGTAATCCGCTATATGAGAGAATCGCGAGCATGTGGAAAGCATCCTTCCTGCTGCTGCTGGCAGCCTTCCTCGCCCGCGCCGAGGACGAGTTTACCGTCTTTGAGCTCTTAGCGCCGGACAGCCATCGGTTCGCCATTATCTACGACGTCGCAACCTCGGAGGAAGGCAGCCCGTTCTTCTTTAATCCCATCCGGCGCGGCTCCAAGGTGTCCGATGAGCGCGTGCTGGACCAGGCAACGGGCAAGCCGTTGCAGTTCGAAATCGTGGACGCCAAGGCCGCCGGCAAAGCGGGCGACGGCCAATATTTGAGAGTGGCGCTGGCAGCCCCGGTTCCGAAAGGCGGACAGGCGCGCATCAGAATATTCAAGACTTATGAGGACGCGGCGTCCTACGGTCCGCAGGCTGGAGGCATCGTGTTTGACCGGCCGCTGGGCATCCGGCGCAACGTCGTGGTGCTGCCCGCGGGGTATGAGCTTACTGCGTGTACGGTGCCCGCCATCGTATCCACGCAACCCGATGGGCGCGTGCGCGTGAGCATGCTGAATGACCGGCATGATCAGCTCCCGGTAAAGATCGCGGCCCGGAGGCTGCCATGAAAGCGGTATTGATCGCGCTGGCGTTCACAGTTGCGTGCTGGGCTCAGTTCCATCGCGCCGAGCAGGACCGTGAGATTCGTTACTGGCTGCTGGAGCCCGATTCGCATCAGTTCCGCATCTCGCATGATTTCACGGTTTCCAAGACGGGCCAGAAGTCCGTCCACAGCTTCGTGCGCAAGGGCAGCGTGGTAACGAAGTCGATCGTTATCGATCTGACCACCGGCAAGGAGCTGAAAACCTATAATGTCACTGGGAAGTCCGTCAATGAGCTGAAGTATTACCCGCAGCCGTCCGATCCCGATTCCGTGGTGGTGCAAGCGGACCTGGAAAAGCCCATCGCCGAGGGTGAATCGGTGCGCGTCCGCGTGATTGAGACCTACACCGATCCGGTGGGCTACCGCATGGAGGGCAACGAACTGGTGTGGGACCGCACGCTGGGGCGTCCATTCGACGAAGTGACGCTGCCTCCGGGCTGGATGCTGAGCTCGCTTAGCGTGCCAGGCATCGTTTCCCTGGATGCGGAAGGCCGCATTCATCTGGAATTCACCAATCCCCGCAACGACGAAATCCATGTGGTGGTGAAGGCGCGGTGAAGGGGCCGGATTTCAGGTTAGGATAGCCCTATGGCCGAAGAAAAGAAAATAGACCGAGTCCTCGGGTTCAACACACGCTGCGTACACGCGGGCTATCAGCCGGACCCCACCACCAAGGCGCGCGCGGTGCCGATTTATCAGACGACGTCGTTTGTGTTTGACGATTCCGATGACGCGGCGGCGCTCTTTGGGCTGCAAAAGTTCGGCAACATCTATACCCGCATCATGAACCCGACTACCGCGGTTCTGGAAGAGCGCGTGGCGTCGCTGGAGAACGGAATGGGCGCGCTGGCAATGGCTAGCGGGCAGGCAGCGCAGTTTATCACCATCAACAGCCTGATGGGGGCGGGGGATGAGCTGGTTTCGGCCAGTACCCTGTATGGCGGGACATATACGCAGTTTGACGTGAGCTTCCGCAAGTTCGGCTACAACGTGAAGTTTGTGGAGCCGGATAATCCCGAGAACTTCCGCAAGGCCATCACGTCCAAGACGAAACTGCTCTACGGTGAGACCATCAGCAATCCCCGGGGCAATGTGCTGGACATCGAAGCCGTGGCCAAGATCGCCCACGAGCACGGCATTCCGCTGGTGATAGACAATACCTTTGCCACGCCCTACGTCTGCCGTCCCATCGACTATGGCGCCGACATTGTGGTTCATTCGTTAACCAAATTCATGGGCGGACACGGTAACAGTATCGGCGGAATGATCGTGGATGCCGGCAAGTTCGATTGGAACAACGGCAAGTTCCCGCAATTAACCGAGCCTTCGCGCGCGTATCACGGGATGAAGTTCCATGAAGTCTTCGGAAACCTCGCGTTCATCATTCGTGCCCGCGTGGAAGGCCTGCGCGACCTGGGGCCGTGCATGAGCCCCTTCAATTCCTTCCTGTTCATTCAAGGGATTGAGACGCTGGGCATGCGTATGGACCGGCATCTGTCGAACTCACTGGCGGTCGCCGAATGGCTGGAAAAACATCCGCTGGTGTCCTGGGTGAAGTACCCATCGTTAAAATCGAGTCCGTATTACAAAATCGCGCAGAAATACACCCCAAAAGGAGCCGGGGCGGTGTTCTCGTTCGGAATTAAGGGCGGGTATGACAGCGGGAAGAAGTTTATCGACAATTTGAAATTGTTCTCGCACCTGGCGAACGTGGGGGATGTTCACAGCCTTGTGATTCACCCTTCTTCCACCACGCACCAGCAGATGAGCACGACGGAGCAGGAAGCGGCCGGTGTTACTCCCGATCTGGTACGGCTGTCGATTGGGCTGGAAGACGTCGACGATCTGCAATGGGATCTGGATCAGGCGTTGAAAGCTTCCCAGTAACACAAAAGAGCGTGAGGATCCAGGCCTCACGCCCTTCTGCTCGTCAGATGTCCGCGTTGCAACGGTTACTGACGAAAGGGTAGACGTGAAGATCGGCCAAAATGTTGCATCTTCACAACATTTTTACATATTAATGGTTAATAGGCGTTCTACTACGATCACGTCGCGCCAAATTCCATCCAGCCGTCCGTGTTTCTTATAGACGCCCACCTCGCGGAAGCCGAGCGAGCGTAC
>JAYTVY010000480.1:0-5543 GCA_043743755.1 Bryobacterales bacterium
TCTGCAGCCGATGAAGTTTCAGGTGCGGCAGATTGTGGAGAACCGGTCGAGCCTCGCGCTGGTGCGGGACGGGAAAGCGGAGCCTCTGGTGCTGGGGACGGACGCCGTTTTCAGTTTGCGCTCGGATGCGGCAAAAGACGTGGAAGCGCCGGCGGTGTTCGTAGGTTACGGGCTGCACATTCCGGACGCCAACCACGACGATTTGGCTGGGCTGGATCTCAAGGGCAAGATCGTGGTGTTTCTGTCGGGCGGGCCCAAGGGAATTGCGGGTCCGCTGCTGGCGCATTCTCAATCGGGCGAGCGCTGGAAGGCGCTGCGGAACGCGGGTGCGATTGGAACGGCGACCATTCAGAATCCTAAAGCGATGGATGTGCCGTGGGCGCGATCTTCGCTGGCGCGGCTGAATCCGTCGATGAACCTGGCGGAGGCGGCTCTGCAGGAGACGCAGGGGCAGCAATTCGGGATCGCTGTGAACCCGGAGCATGCCGAAAAATTGTTCGCGGGCTCGGGGCACACATTCGCCGAACTGCTGGCCGCGGCGGACCGGGGCGAGAAGCTGCCGGCGTTTCCGCTGGCCGCGGGATTTCGGGCGCACGTGGAACTGAAGCGGTGGGAAGTGGAATCGCAAAATGTGGCGGGCATTTTGCCGGGGCGGGATCCGGCATTGAAGAACGAGTATGTGGTGCTGACGGCGCATCTGGATCACGTGGGCGTGGGGCAGCCGATCAATGGCGATGCGATTTACAACGGGGCGATGGACGATGCATCGGGGATCGCGTCGATATTGGAAATTGCGCACATGCTGCATGCAGGGAAGACGCCGCTGAAGCGGTCTCTGCTGTTTGTGGCGGTGACGGGCGAGGAGAAGGGCTTGCAAGGGTCCAAGTATTTCGCGGCGCATCCGACGGTGAAGACGCCGGCGATTGTGGCGGATATCAATCTCGATATGTTTCTACCGCTGCATCCGCTGCATTATCTGGAAGTGCAGGGGCTGGACGAATCGACGCTGGGCGATCAGATTCGCGCCGTGGCGTCGGCCGCGGGGTTAGAGATTCAAGGGGACAAAGAGCCGCAGCGCAATCTATTCATTCGCAGTGACCAGTACAGCTTTATCCGGCATGGCATACCGGCGCTGGCGTTCAAGTTCGGTTATCTGCCGGGGTCGCCCGAGGAGAAGCTGCACAAGGAGTGGCTGAAGAATCGCTATCATGCGCCGTCGGACGATTTGAATCAGCCGGTGGATAAGGACGCGGCCGCACAGTTCAACCGCGTGATTCTGGAACTGGCGGAGAGAGTGGCGAACGATCCGGCGCGTCCACAGTGGAAGCCGGCGAGTTTTTTCCGCCGATTTGCGGGACAGAACTGATGGAGATTACGGCGATCCATCCATTTCTCGATTACTACGAGCGCATTCGGGAGCGGACTCCGCGGGTGGCGAAGGCGATTCCACCGGACCAGATCGAGTGGACGTTTCAAGAAGGGCGATTCACGCTGGGAGATTTGCTGCGGCATCTGGCGGCGATCGAGCGCTATCAATTTGGCGAGACGGTGGCGGGGCGCGTGTCGCGGTATCCGGGCTGCGGTCGCGAGTTGGCGGATGGATACCAGAATGTACTGGCGTATGTGGACCGGATGCATCGCGAATCGGTGGACATTTTCGCGCGGCTGACCGCGGATTTGAAGGGCAAGTGCCTGACGCCGGACGGGACGCCCATCACCACTTGGAAATGGCTGCGGGCGATGGTGGAGCATGAGGTTCATCATCGTGGACAGATTTATGAGTATTTGGCGCTGCTGGGGGTGAAGACGCCGCCGCTGTATGGGCTTACGTCGGAGCAAGTGCTGGAGCTGGCGCGGGGGCAAAACGGGGGGTGATGTGGGGGGGAGTGAGCCAGCCGGGGGGCTGGCTGCGGGGCAGGGGCCCCGCCGTACAACGGAAAGGGGAGGGGGAAATACGGGTGTGGGCCTCTATTTTCGCTGCGCGTTTCGCTTGACACGGCGGTAAATTTGGGACAGAATAATACGTCTTTCCCAGTACAAGCTCTAGCGAGGAGATGCCGGATGTCCCAGACAGCCATCATCGCCATTAACCCTGGCGCGCCCAACGCAACGTTCAGCCCGAACCCGGAAAACGTGGGGACGGGGACCGTAATCAGCTTTCGGAATAATGACAGCAAGGCGCACTGGCCCACGCCTGCGCCCGCCGCGGGTCAGCCGGTGGTAAATAACGCGTGGATGGATTTCCAGATCCCGGGGAAACTGCCGAACCAACCCGCGCCGGTAGGGATCCAGCAAGTTTCGTTCTCAGCGGCGGGGACTTACCACTACGTATGCGCTCTTCATCCGCATGAGAAGGGCTCTATCGTGGTCACGTAGAGGGGGTTAGAAATGAAACCGAAAAACACGAAATCCACACGCCGGGATTTTCTCGGCAAAACGCTGGCAGCCACGGGAGCGGGAATGGCGATCTCGGGGATGCTTGAACCCGCGGCGGCGCAGAGTGCGCCCGCGTGTCCGGCCGGTCCCGCGTTCGCGAATATTGGACAGATCACCAGCCAGGGGAAGAAGCTGCAGGCGGTGATCAAGGTGAAGAATCAGAACCGCACGGTGGACGGCGCGCAGTCCATGCTGCGGTACTTCGAGGGATACAACCTCACGAATCCCGCGCAGGCGTGGCCGCCCGCGGGCAACACCGCGCCGGTGCCGGGGCCCACGCTGGTGGCCACCGTGGGCGACACGGTGGAGATCACATTTCTGAATCAGGTGAAGGTGGAGGATTTCGGCGGCTCCCTGGACGTGAGCGAGGAAGGCAAGGGTAATAACCAGGGCTGTGACGCCACAACCAAGATTGGGTCCGGCGGAGCGACGAACAAGAACTGGTATCCGGCGGCGGATGTATTCCCGAACTGCCTGCATGGATCCAGCACGGCGAACCTGCACTTCCACGGGACGCATGTGACGCCCGACAAACTCGGGGACAACGTACTGCTCTTCATCCGGCCGAATCCGAAGGTGACGGAGCGTGAGGTGGGCGGGGCGTTCAAGAAGGTTTTCGACGCGTATGCGGCCGGCAAGCGAGTGAAGACCTGGGCGGACCTGCCGCCGGAATGGGTGAACGCGCAGAAGGCGCTGCTTGCGGAATACGACAAGACCGCGCCGTACAAGGGCGGGCACGGATTGCCGTCGGCGCCGGTGGATTTGCGCCTCCTATCGGCGGACGAACACGCGACAGCCAACGGCGTGTGGCCGCAATATTACATCGGTGCGTATCCGTACTGCTTCACGCTGCCGGAGTATCCGGGCGTGAATCCGGAATATCCCACCAGCGGGGTTCCGCTGCGCATGGGCCAGGCGCCGGGGACACAGTGGTATCACGCCCACAAGCACGGGTCCACCGCCATCAACATGTTCAACGGCCTGGAAGGCGCGTTCATTATACGCGGCGATTACGACGCCAAGCTGGAACAATTCTACAGCGGAAAACTGAAGGAGCAGATCCTGATGGTGCATCAGGTGGTGACCACGCCGAACCTGATGAGCGCATCGCCGGGCGGACCGGCTGCTTTGAGCGTCAACGGCGCGATCAACCCCACTATCACCATGGCGCCGGGGCAAGTGCAGCTCTGGCGCATCATCAACGGGTCTGTGCAAGGCTTCTTCCCGGTGGAGTTCGCGCCGGTGACGGCGGGCGCGCCCAACATCCAGTTCAAGCAGATCGCGCAGGACGGGGTGCAGTTCAGCTTCCACAATTACGGCTTCTGGTGGAACTGGATCAACACGTTCTGGAAATCGGCGCAGGCCAAGACTATGTCGCCCGCGAACCGGATGGACATTCTGGTGCAGGCTCCGAATGCCACCGGCTGCTACACCTTCGGCGGCGGAATCTTGAACGTCAACGTGACGGGAAATGCGATACCGATGCCGTTTCCGACACAAGCGGGGCAGTTCCCGGCGTTTCCGTCGTTCCTGGCGGATGTGAATCCGGGCGCCATCCGGTACCGGCGGGAGATCAATTACGGCTGGGACAAAGGGGCGGCAGGGCCGGGGCGCGCGCCGGATGGCTCGGCGCCGAAGTACATGATCAACGGCAAACAATTTTCCGACCACGTGGTGGACGAGAAGATGATGTTGGATACGGCCGAGGAATGGACCATCTTCAACAGCACGTCCACGATTTTCCATCCGTTCCACATTCACATCAATCCGTTTCAGGTAACCGAGATTTTCGATCCGACGACGATGACAGCGCCCTTGAGGATCCCTCCGCCGTGGATCTGGTGGGACACGTTCGGGCTGCCTCCGGCGGCGATTCCTCCGGGCGGATCAGTGCGGCAGAACGGGTATATCAAGATGCTGACCAGGTTTGTGGATTTTCCGGGGAGCTTTGTGGATCACTGCCATATTCTGGCGCATGAGGATCGCGGGATGATGCAGCTGATTGAAGTGGTGCCGAATACTACGGTGCTGTCGCATCATTAGGGCTGGCCGCGGGGCTGGGGCCGTGGCCCACAATATTATTGAAGCCGGCGGGCAGGGCGATGCCGTCCTCTTCGAAACGCTTCAGGATGCGGCGGTTCATTTCGCGGCGGACGATCCACTGCTTGGACGGAACGGTTTTGAAGCGGGCTTTGATCAGCACGCCGGAATCGGCCAGCGTTTCCACGCCCAGCACTTCCAGGGGCGCCAGGATCAGCGGCCGATAGGATTCGTCCTCGCCTAGCTGTTCGCCAAGCTGCTTCAAGATGGCCACCACGCGGTCCGTGTCCTCGCGGTAGGAAACCGAAATCGACAGCATGGCATAAGAGTAGCCGCGGGTAAGATTGGCGAGGCTGTTGATGCCGCCATTGGGGAAAATGTGGACCGCGCCGTCGTCGCTGCGAAGCACCGTGGTGCGCAAGTTGATTTCCTCCACCACGCCGCTGCTGCCGTTGATCACCGCGACGTCGTTTATCCGGATCTGATTTTCCATCAGCAGGAATACGCCTGCGATTACATCCTTGACGATGTTCTGCGCGCCGAAACCGATGGCGACGCCGATGACACCAGCGCCGGCCAGCAAGGGGCGCACATCGAACTGCAATTCTTCGAGGACCATGAGGAGCGCGGCGGTCCAGATGGCGAAGGAGAGGGTGCGGCCCACCACCAGGGCGATGGTGTGCGCGCGTTTTTCGCGCTCGTAATCCGTGACGCCGCCGGATTGGAGCATGATCTTTACCACATACTTTCTCAATGCCCGAATGATCCGGCGCGTCACCAGCGTGGCCAGAAACGCGAAGATCAGCAGCAGAGCCACCGGCACGGCGTTGGTGACGAAGCGGACGTTCAGCAGCTTGAGAAACTCCGGCATGCGTGAAATCCTACGGGCGCGGCGTCTGCACCACCATGGGAATGGGGGGCGAGGGCGATTCCAGACCTAACAGCGACAAAATGGTGGGGGCGATATCCTTCTGATATGCCGTGGGCGCGTTGGCCGATTCGCCGGTTCGCGCGACGCCTGGGCCAACGAAGAGCGCCCAGATTTTGTCGGCCCCGTCCACATTGCG
>JAYTVY010000481.1:0-6664 GCA_043743755.1 Bryobacterales bacterium
GTAAAATGCGAGCTCACATGTGCCTGAATTGCAGGACCTCCGGGAGAGGCATACAGCCCGGCTGCCCGCCGCAATACGTCGATCACGTCGGGTACCGGAGAGGTCCGCTCCAAAGTCGGCAGCCCTGAGTGGTAGAGCGACCTAAATTCACGCCCACCGCCATTTGCCGGTACCCAAAGCACGGGCTGGGAGCCTGGGCTCACGGAGCGGAGGGACCGCAAGAATGCCGCGACTTCCCGCCCTCCCAGGTCTCCATCCACAAGAATGACATCCGGGCTGGTTTCAGCCGCTCTTTTAAGCGCTAATTCAGCGTTAAGTTCAGTAGCGATTAGGCGCAAATCGTCGCAGCTTCCGAGGGCCTGACGAAGGCCTTCGGCGCGCAGCGGCTGCAATTCAAGGGCGAGTATGGAAGCTGGGATCAAAGAACACCCCTGGGACATCCCCGGCGTCCAGCCGCCGAGGCAAAGGCACTTATTAATATACGGCCAGAACGTTTAAAAAAGCTAGTGTTTTATAGCGCGATACTGCGAGTGATGCGTTACGGTAAAATGTGCCTGGTGCACAATTAGACCGCCGGCAGCGCGGCACGGACGCGGGAGATGGCTCGAACCAGCTTACGGTAGGGAACCGCGGCCAGTCCCGGAAAACCGACCCATTCCCCGTCGCTCCAGCTTGAAAACCGCCAGCGGGCGAGCAAGGCGACGTGTTCCTGGCATTCCGGCAAGGGTGCATCCGCAGGCTCCAGAGCACCGACAATCTCATGGAGCCGGTGATCCAGAGACGTGTACGAAGTCAAGGGAAATTCCACCGGAATTTGCCACGATCCGCGGCAGGAAAACCAGAGCCGCACAGCGCCGGGATCAAGCGACGGCGTCACGGCAATTCCATACAATTTTTCCAGGTCACAGGCCAGCTCGCCGCGCGCAGCGAGCACGGCCTGGATCCGTTCCAGCTGCTTGTGCTGGCGGGCGGCCTCCTCAAAATTCAACTCCTGACTGAGCCGATCCCGCGCGGCCAGCGTGTTGGCGGCCAGAGCCGATCCGTTCCCCTTCAAGAATTCCGCCACCCGGCTGGCTTCACTGGCGTACTCCTCCACGCTGACGGCTTGCTGGCACGGACGCAGGCACATATTCATTTCGCCGTAAATACAGCCGGGATGTCCGGGATGGGGCTCCAGGTTTTCTTGACACCGGCGGAGCTGGAAGAGATCCAGCATCTGGGTCTCGAACTGTTCGGCCGCGCTGCGCGAGGGGAACGGACCGTAGTACAAGCCTCGCCCGCCGCCCAGCCGCGTGGAGAACTGGGTGCGCGGGAATTCGTTGCTCAGGACCAGCTTCACCCACACCGGCATGCGCAGCTTGACCATGCGGAGATAGTCGTCGGGGAAATGCCGGCGCGCCAGCGCGTAGTGGACCAGCATGCTTTCAAAGCGCGAGCCGGTGAGCCAGTAGTCCACTTTAGACGCGACGCCGCGCAGATTCAGGCCGCGCCGCGGTGTTGCGCCACCGGCGGAAGCCGGCTTAACGATGCGCAGCAGCCTGCGCCGCAGCATGGTGGTCCGAGCCAGATAAGCCGAGCTATCTCCGGCCCAGACGATGAAGACGGCGTCGGAATTGGGCACGGCTTCGAGGGCGGTCTCGAAGTCCGGCGAGCCTAATTCCAGCGTCGAGGGCGGCGGAACCTGCATTCGCGCTCAGCCCTTCGTGTAAAGCGCGGCGTACTGTTCCTCAGTCATGACCGGCAGCAGCGCAACCGCCAGATTCTCGCGCACATGCTCGGGATTGCTCATGCCCGCCAGCGCCACGGCGATGCCTGGCGTGGAGCGGGTGAATTGGATGGCCCTCTGGGCATCCGTCTGCGTGCCGGGGAACTGCGCCTTTAATTCGTCGGGGAGATCTCGCGCCAGGCGAGCCTGCAGCAAACTAGCGCTGGCCACCACGGTAATGCCCAGTCGGCCGGCCTGTTCCAGAACGGTGCCGCTGCTACCCCGCTGCGCCAGCGCTTCCGGCATTGCCAGGTTGAACGGAAGTTGGATGTAGCGGAAGTGGTGCCCGACGCCGCCGGTATCGAGGGCAATGCTGTCCATCTCCTCAAGCGACAAGCCGTCCGGCGCGCCGGGCCGCCGACGGTATCCGTCCCAGGTGGCCGTTCCGTAGGTTCGGATCAAGCCTTGCGAGACAGCCTGTTCCAGATATGCGAAAGCCAGACGGATACGCCGGTAAAACTCGCCCGTATCCATGAACGAGAGTTGGGTTTCCGGATTGTGGAGGTAAAAGACATCGATCGTTTCGAGACCCAGATTCTCACGGCTGCGAGCGATCTGATCCGCCAGGAAGGCCGGCGCGATGGAGTGTGCGCTGCCCGCCAAATCTTCCTGCCGCATCGTGGCGGGGATCGCGTTGGGAGTGAGAAACCCCGCCTTGGTTGAGACCACCACCTGATCGCGCTCCAGTTCGCCGCGCTTCATCAAGTCGCCGAGGGCGGCGCCGATGGACAGCTCAGAGCGTTGGCTGCGGTAATTCAGGGAAGTGTCGAAAAAGTTGATGCCGCCGAGCGCCGCGCCGGTGACGGATTCGCGATAACCGCGGTCCGTGGCTTCGTCCATTTCGCCCAGGTAAGTGCCCAAGCCGAGGCTGGAGACCTGGATTCCCTGAGCATCGCGATAGAAGCCCGCGGCTGCTTGCGTGGGGAAACGGGAGACGAATCGGGCCGTACCCTCGGGGGTGGCGAAACCGGCGAGCATGCTTCGATCTTAGCGGAGCGGGCGGAGGCCGAGCACTCAGGGGGGCTTGACAAGGGCGGGTGCATGCTTAGAATAGTTCTTATCTCTTTTCGCATATGCACACCTGTGATCATAGCCGGACCGAAATTCTCGCCAGGCGCGATGGCGTGGATTACTTGCGCTGCCTGGATTGCGATCAGGTATTCGAGGCCGAAGACCTGGAACCGGTGCCGGCCTACGACGAGGACGAGCGGTCCGCCTGAGCCGACGCTCCGCGCCTCTCGCTAATCCCCTGAGTATCGTTGTGCGCATGCGGGTTCTTAAGGCAGGCGTGTGCTCTAGCGTTGAGTGGCGAAGGGATGGTGATTCTGGATGCGCGTGCTTGGGATAGTTCTCTGCGGGATGGTGCTGGCTGTGGGGAGTCTTCCATGCCTGGCGCAAGAATTTAAGGCGTATCCAGGCTCCAAGATGGATGACAAGGGCAGCCGGGAGGCGTCGGCGGCCGCGCCGGGCAAACAGTCGGAGGTTTACACCACCGGGGATTCGTTTGACAAGGTATACGCCTTTTATAAGGGCCTCTACAAAGAGTTTTCAATGATGCGGGCGCCAAATATCGCCGGACAGAAAATCCAGTGGGCCTTTTTCATCCTGGACGGAGGCAAGGACCTCGCGAAGTCGGGGTACTGGATGAAGATCCAGCGGCCTTACATCGGCGGGGTTGACGGCAAGGACGTTCGGGACCTCACGGTTATCCAGAGTGTGCGGTCAAAGTAAATCACGCCACCCCGGCTTTTCGCATCACTGCCAGGGCAGTCTCAAGCCCTAGCCGCGCGCCTTCCTCGGCGGACATCTCTTTGGGGATACGGCCGATGGGCTCGGGGCTAACGCCATCGCGGTAGTCGATCTTCTTCAAGGCCTGGAAGAATCCCGCGAGATCGATGACGCCTTCTCCCGGCAGCACGCGCTGGTTGTCGCGCACTTGGCCGGCGGGCAATTTCGGGCAGTCCGACAAATGCACGTGTACAATACGCGCGGTTCCGGCAGCCAGAATGTCAGATGTGGTGGCGCCCGCATGATGCCAGTGCCATACGTCGAGCAGCAGTCCGACGTTGGGACCGCACTCCTTCGCGAACTCAAGCGCCTCATCCATGCGCCAGATGAACTCGTGCGGCTGCGCGGTGCGGAAATGGAGGGGGCCGAGGAATTCGAGACCGAGCCGAATTTTTGAGCGCAGCAGGACTTCGCCGATCGCGGTCAATCGATCCTTGACCAGCTGCCGCAATTCGGTCTTGGGCGTTGGGCTGGACGGCGGCAGGATCCCGAGCATGGTGGGGCATCCGATCGCGGCGCAGAATGCAGCCGCTTCGCCGAGTTTCGCAAGGCCGGTTAGAAACGCAGCCTCGTCCCGGCTGAAGGGTACGGGCAGATTCACGTTCGACGGCTTGATGTTGAGTTCGCTGAAAAGAGCGCGCGTGGCGTCGACGCCTTCCTTCATGGCTGCGGCCAGATTAACGTCCACGCCGCCGAAACCCGTGCTGGCGGCGAGGCGAGCGAACTCCGGCCACACGATTTTCCCGCCGGTCAGGGAACTGTTCAGGGACACGTACATGCCGGGTGCGGCAGCGGGGAGCCGGAGGGCGGTGAGCGTGGCCGCGGCTCTTACGAAATCTCTGCGGTTCACTGGGTATTGGGGGGGACGAACCCGCCCACCACGTCAGCCAAACGCGCCGCGAACTCGATAGGTGTTGCATCTTCCAAATACGGGCCGACGATTTGCAGCCCCACGGGCAGCCCGGAAGGCGTTCGGCCCACGGGCGCGGCGGTTGCGGGCAATCCCGTCAGGGTGGCGAAGCTGATCCAATTCAGCATGTCTTGATAGCGGCGTTTGCCCTCGGGTGTCGCGAGGGTTCGCGCGGACTGCGGGTCGCTGTGGTCGTGCGGGAACGCGGGCGCGAACGCAACCGGCATCAGAAAGACATCGTGCGTTTCAAACCAGGCCTGCCACACCGCACGCGCTTGCATGCGGCGCGCGGTCTCCACCAGCCAGCGCCCATGCGGCTCGAATGCGGATGTCACCATGGGATCGCTTTTGTCCTTCTCGTATTGCGCCCGCAGGGTTTCCAGCGCGGCCGTGGGGAGCCGCTGATTCATCACTGATCCCAGCAGGTATAAATAGGTGTTCAATTGCGCGCGCACGTCTACGCCCTCGGGCCAGCCGCGCTCCAGCTTGGCTCCGGATTTCTCGAGCGCCGCGAGGGCGCTTTCGAGCGCGGGCCGGACTTCGGAGGAGACGGGACAGAAAGGATCGTCGAGGACATAGCCAACCCGAAAATCTCTCAAGCGGGTCTGCCGCGCGGCCGGGAGCGACCATTTCCAGGCCTTGGCTTCGGCTCCATTCGGACCACCCAAGACTCGCATCGCCTCCATCAAATCGCCCGCACTGCGCGCCATTGGGCCCGCCGCCGACAGATCCACGAAGTTCCTCAGCGCGGGATTCACCGCGGGAGGAACGTGGCCCTGCATGCTAACCAATTCCAGCGTCGGCTTGTGGCCGTAGATGCCGCAGAAATGCGACGGGATGCGAATCGATCCGCCGATGTCGGTGCCCAGGGTCAAATATCCAAAGCCCGCCGCCAGCGCTGCCGCACCGCCGCCAGTGGATCCGCCGGGCGTTCGCGTGACATCCCAGGGATTGCCGCTTGATCCGTAAATCGGGTTGTAGCTCTGCCAGTCCGCCAGCATCACGGGGATGTTGGTCTTGCCAACTACGATGGCTCCCGCGCCCAGCAGGCGCTCCACCGCTACCGCATTCTTCACCGGCTTGAAATCTCTCCACGCCTCGACACCCGCCGTGGTGGGCACGTCTTCCATACCGAAGCTCTCTTTCACGGTGGCGGGTACGCCGTGAAAAGGTCCCCAGTTCTGGCCGCGCGCCAGCGCCGCATCGGCGCCGCGGGCGCGCTCCAGGGCTTGCTCGGGAAATTGCAGAATGACGGCGTTGAGCGCGGGATTATACTTCTGGATGCGCTGGAAGGTGTGCTGAACCAGCTCCACGGATGAGATCTTCTTCTTGCGGATGGCTTCGGCCGCCGCGAGGGCCGATCCAAAATCCTGGTCGAAGCCAGTGGCTGCGTGCGCCGCCGCCGCGCCGGCTGCAATCGCGGCCGCCCCCAGAAGTTCCCGCCGATTTACCATGATGCCGCCCAGTATAGCTTGTGCTATCGTGACAGCTTCCGTGCGCCCCCGCCTGCTCTTTCTTACTGAACGATACCCGCCGGATCCAGGTGGAGTGGCCTCCAGTTCCAGACGCATTGCCGCGGCGCTGGAAGCGCTAGGCGTGGATGTAGACGTGGTGGCATGGACTCGGGCGCTTCAGCCTGGAGTGGTGGCGCAATCCGGGAACGTTACCCGCATGGGCCGCTTTCGTGAGTGGGACAACACCTTGCCGCACACGCTGAATCTCTTCGACTGGATGCGCACCACTCGCCGCTACGATGCAATCTGGGGGCACTACCTGTCGCCCGCCGGATTCCTGGCGGTGTGGTACGGCCGGCTGAAAGGAATCCCCGCCACGGCCAGCATTCGCGGCAACGATCTCGATCGCGACATGTTCCCGCCCGGCGATTTCGCAAGGCTGCTCTGGACGCTGCAGCACGCCCAGTGCATCACCGCGGTCACCCGCGAGCTTGCGGAGAAGGCATCGGCGCTGAGCGGCCGCGAGGATGTGCTGTGCGTGTGCAATGCCGTCGATCATGACGTGTTTGCGCCGCTGACGCCGGTGGCGGGTTTGCGGGAAACGCTTGGCATTCGCCCGGAGGAAGCCGTGCTGGGATTTGCTGGGGAACTGCGCGAGAAGAAGGGCCAGCAGTTTCTGCTGGAAGCGCTCCGCAGGGTTCGCCAACAACGTCCGGCCTGCCTGCTGATCATCGGCGAGGTGCGCCC
>JAYTVY010000482.1:0-6306 GCA_043743755.1 Bryobacterales bacterium
TCCCGATTCGCAAAAGCCGCGCTGGCTGATGGCGCTGGTGATGGCGCCGGGGATCGATTACCACTGGTACCGCAAGCAGCAGGAAGGCTTCTGGGGACACAAACCAGGCGGCACGGCCGCGCGCAATTACGACAACAACAGCCATGTGGTGTGGAACCCGGAGACGGCGGCGCGGGGCATCTACACCCAGTTCTGCGGCTATTTCTACGCTTGCAAGGCGCAGAAGATAAACTGATCGTGTGTGGATCCGGCGGGAGTGGACGCTAGCGGCGGTGTGCGCCGGTGTTATGTCCTCCTGCCGGGCTCCGGTTCCATTGCCGTTGCGGGAGGTTCACTTGAACGTAGAATTGGACGCATTCAGCGGCCGTCCCAACCCGCGGTGGGAACTGAGCGCTGAGCAAGCATCGGAATACCAGACGCGTTTCGGCGCGCTGCGGCCCGCTGCATCGCCCTCCACCGGCGGCGATGGCCTGGGATATCGCGGCTTCATCGTGCGCGCGAACGGCGAGGAGGCGAGATTCTATCGCGGCATCGCCGTGGTCCATCATTCGGGCCGGCAGGAAGTCTTCGCCGATCCATCCCGCGCCCTGGAGCACTGGCTGCTCGAAACCGCCCGCCACCACGTGGACGCCGCCGTCATAACCTATATCGCGGGCGAGCTGAAGTAGTGGCCCACGCTATACTAGCCTTCACCGGTTAGATATGCCAGAAAGACCGGAGCAGCAGGCGCCTGTCGAATTGGCCTCCACGCTGTTCCTGGACATCGTGAGCTATTCAACGCAGCCGATGGACCAGCAATCCCGCTCGCTCACGCGGCTCCAGGGGATTGTTCGCGAGACCGCGCAGTTCCAGCAGGCTACGGCCCGCGGCGATCTGCTGTCACTGCCAACGGGCGACGGCATGGCGCTGGTATTCTTTCACGATCCGGTAGCCCCAATTCAGTGCGCGCTGGAGATCGCCGGCGCTCTGAAGAACGATCCGGCGCTTCCGCTGCGAATGGGCGTCCACAGCGGGCCGGTCTACCGGCATGCCGATATCCGGGATCAATTGAACGTGGTGGGAGGGGGGATCAACATCGCGCAGCGCGTCATGGATTGCGGCGATGCCGGGCATATTCTGGTATCCCGCTCCGTTGCCGACGTGCTCAAGCAATTGAGCGGCTGGGCCGGCCACGTGCATGACCTGGGCGAGTGCCAGGTGAAGCACGGCGTGATGGTGCATCTGTACAGCGTTCACACCGCGGACGCCGGCAATCCCGCGGTTCCCGCGAAACTACGCACCCGCAAGCCCGCCAGCCGGCGATCGCGAATCGGCGGTATGGCGTGGTACCTGCTTCCGCCACTGGCGGTGACTGTTTTGCTACGGGTCTTTTTCAGTACGTCCGACGTCACGCGCGAACGGCCGTTGACCTCCGGCGAGACGCTGGTCATCTTCGTCGCCCTGCTCATCGTGACGGCGGTTATCCTATGGATTAAGCGACTGGCCATGAAGAGATTCGCAAAGTGACTCCCCGGTTCAGGCTGTCGGCGGGCTGTGCTCTACTGGCTGCGTGCGCGATGGCGCAGGGCCTGGACACATCCGTACAGAAGACCACGCGGCGGCTCTGGGATGCGGATTTCCTGAGCCATCGTCCCGCCGGCGCCAAGACGGAGCCCGTTCGCCCCGCTTCCGCCCAGGATGCTTACGTCGGAGTCACGGTCTGGCGGCTGCGTCCCAGTGCTAACACGGTGGACGAATGGACGCCGGAGCGCGTATCTTCCGGTACGCCCTTGCTGGAAGGCGAAAAGATCCGCATCAGCATTGAGTCGGCTCGCGCGGGATACGTTTATGTGATTGACCGTGGGCTCGCGAGCTACAGGCGGACGAGCGATCCGGTACTGATCTTCCCGGCTCAGGGAGGCGAGCAGCGCATCGCCGCCGGCTCCGTGGTCACGCTCCCCAGGTCGGGTGAAAAGCTTTCGTACTTCGAGTTGAAACATCCCTTCGGTCAGATCTATGAACAATTCACGATCCTGATCTCGCCGCGTCCGATACCGGTAGCAAAAGTGCTGCAAAGGGCGCAGGTGGAAGAGTGGGAAAGCAAGTGGCGTGTACCCGTCAAGAAATTGGAACAACCGTGGATGGCGGGTCAAGAAGCCACAGCCGCGGAAGTTCAGGCGCATCGCGGTGGGATTTATCCACTTACTCAAGACGATCCGCTGCCCCAGGACTTGTACCATTCCGAAGCCAGATCAGGCGATCCCTTGCTGGTGCAAGTGCTATTGACTCTTTATTCGCTACCTGAACCCCCTCGTCAGACATTCGGCGGACACTTTGGTCTGGGGGGCACGAGCGGCGTCAACTCGCGGCGGCGCGTAACCGCCAGTTCATTTCTGGTTCCGATTCAAAGCGAGGCCGGTGGCTATGGACTCTACAGCTACATTCTCTTCGGTTCGCGTCCGGAAGCTCTCGGGTCTGACCGCTGGCGCCGCTATTATGAGGCGATCCTCTCTTTTCTGACTATTCAATCCGCGGATGAAATGTCGAGGTATGCGCGTCCGGCGGATTTGAATATCACATTTCTGCCCATCACGTGCGCTTATCACGAATTGCCCCGGGATTCGCTCCAGCCGCGCGCCTTCTTTTTCGATAAGGACCGCCAGGCGTCGCATGCGATGGAGCATCAAGCGGACGGGACGAAGTTCTCCGGACATTCATTGAGCAACGCCACCACGGCCTGCACGTTAGTGAGTAATTACGATTACCCCCGTGCGCAAAAGCTGCTGTCGGTTTTTGCGGATGCGCATATGGAAGGCCCTTACATCATCTCCGTGACGCAGCCCTTGGGAAATGCCCTCACGCTGCCGGCTGAATATTTGTATCAGGACTTGTCTTCCGTTCCACCGGAACTGATCGGGCTGTGGTTGAGAGAATTCATGGCCCAGGCGCAGGAGCGGGAGTTCTGGAAATCCCGCACTAAGGAGCTGTTCGTATTGAAGCTTCGTACGGCTATTAGCATAGTGAGCCAGCAAATCCCCGACTTCGGAAGCAGGATCACCTGGGCTTTGGGGGCCGTCACGCCGCCGAAGTAAGCCCTGTGCTACAGGGTGCGGCCCCAGCCGCCGCCGCCGGGCGATTCGATTCGCAGCACGTCTCCCGTTTCCACGCCGAAGCGTTCCTTCGCGCCCACCTTCTTCGACCGGCCCCCGCGAATCAGGGTATTTCGCCCTGGCTTGCCCGGCGCGCCTCCCGACAAGCCGTACGGCCCTCTGTCTCGCCGGTCTGACAACACCGTAACCTCACCGCCGGTGAGA
Source organism: Bryobacterales bacterium (assembly GCA_043743755.1). Taxonomy (GTDB): domain Bacteria; phylum Acidobacteriota; class Terriglobia; order Bryobacterales; family Bryobacteraceae; genus JALYHQ01. The sequence continues at coordinate 3,294 of JAYTVY010000482.1, forward strand.
AACTCGAACTCGCGCACAATGCTGTCACCACCCGTATGCAGTCCGCGCCCGCCCGAGCCTTTGCGAATCCGGTACGCCCGAATTCTCAGCGGGTATTGATGCTCGAACGCCTCAATCGGCGTGTTCCAGCTGTTCGTCATGTGCGTGTGCGTCGCGCTGAGCCCCCGCGTCCCGGCGGATGCGCCCATCCCTCCGGCGATGGTCTCGTAATATGCGAAGGCGCGCCCCCGCACGGTATCCCAGCCGCCCAGCGTGAGATTGTTCATGGTGCCGGAACTGGCCGCCGGGATCCGATCCGGCGCGGCCTTCGAGAGCGCGCCCAGGACTACATCGGTGATTCGTTGTGACGTTTCCACATTTCCCGCGGCCATGGCGGCCGGCAAGCGCGCGTTGACTACCGTGCCTTCCGGAGCGATCACCTGGATGGGACGGAGAAGCCCGGCCGTATAAGGAATGTCCTCGCGCACCAGGCAGCGGAACACATACATGGTGGCGGATAGCGCGACGGCGTAGTTGGCATTCACCGGACCGGGCGACTGCGGATCCGAGCCTGTGAAATCGACGCGCGCCGAATCGCCCGCGATATCCACCGTCACCATGATTTTGATCGGCCCCTCGCGAATTCCATCGCCATCCAACACATCCTGGAACTTGTAGCGGCCTGGAGGCAGGCGGCGTATGGCTGCGCGCATCATGCGCTCGGAGTACGTCCGCAGTGCGGCCATGTTGCGGCGGACTGTCGCTTGGCCATACTTCCCGGTCATCTCGAGAAGCCGCTGCTCGCCGCGGCGGATGGCCATGATCTGCGCCAGCAGGTCGCCTTCGCGCTCTTCGGGAGTGCGCACGTTGGCCAGAATCAGGCCGAGCAAATCGCGATCAATGCGGCCGCCGCGCGCCAGCAGCACCGGCGGAATGCGGATGCCTTCCTGATAAATCTCCGTGGCCAGCGGCATGGAGCCGGCGCTCATGCCGCCCACATCGGCATGGTGCGCGCGATTGGCGACATAGAACGACGGTTTACGGCTGCCCGGAACATAGATGGCTGAGACCGCCGTGATATCCGGAAGATGCGTTCCGCCGCGAAACGGATCGTTGACAATGGCGACATCGCCGGGCGCGAGATGGAAGGCATCCATCGCGTGGCGCACAGACAGCGGCATCGCGCCAAGATGCACCGGCATGTGATCGCCCATGGCGACGGTTTCGCCGCGATGATCATACACGGCGCATGAGTAATCGCGGCGCTCCTTGATGTTCGCCGAGTAAGACGTCTTGCGCAGCACCGCTCCCATCTCCTCGGCGATAGACACCAGCAGGTGGCGGAACAGTTCCAGCTCGATGGCATCGGTCTTCACGGCTTGCATTGTCCTATATCCACCAGGAAGTCCACCACCAGAGTCCATTTTCCCGCCTGCTGGCGCTCGATATGAAAGGAGTGCGTGCGTCCGTCGGCGCGGATGCGCAGCGGAGCGTCGGCGGGATCCCGCGGCGGACGTGGAAAGCGGATGGCTGAAGCGCTGGCCTGCCGCAGTGACCAGCTTTCACCTCCGGTGGCGGTCTCATACAGCTCGTGCCGGTTGGCGGTGCGCGCCTTCAGCAGCAGGACGCCGGCCGTGCGTGAATCGAACCAGAAGCGCTCGATGGCGGCGGCGCGCGGTTCTTCGAAGAGAGGCTGTTCGCGCCAGCGCTTGCCTCCGTCAGTGGTCATCAGCAGGAACGGATCCTTGGGCAGGCCGACCATGCGGGCGCCGGCGATCCAGCCGGTTTCAAGGTCGGCGAACTGGATCTGTTCGAGCAGTCCAAACCGAATGCGGGCATACGGCTCAACCCAGGTCCGCCCGCCGTCTTCACTGGTAAGCAGCATCGAGGATAGCGTGGCGGTGGCGGTGTGCAAGTTGCCGCTGACCACGATGCGCGGACCAGCGGTATCAATGCCGCTGAGCTCGAGAAATACGGGGCATGGATCGTCCACCGAGCACGCCAGCCCAGCGCCGCTCACGTCCTCGGACGTGCACTCATAGACGATCTGCAGAGGCTTCCCCGCGTATTCGAGCGTCGCCGGAGCCTGGGCGGTTAACAGGACCGCCGGCACAAGCAGGCAGAGTACGCTTCGAATCACAGTTCAATTCTATCCGCGGCGCAGCGGCAGCGCACGGTTTACAATCCGGTTATGAGAATCGGCATATTGGCATACGGATCGTTGATCGACGATCCCGGCGAGGAATTGAAACGCGCCGAGGATTCGCGCACCCCCGCGCTCACACCCTTCGGCGTGGAATACGCACGGCAGAGCACCAGCCGCGGCGGCGCGCCGACCCTGGTCCCGTTCGAGGGCGGAAGAAAACAGAACGGCGTTCTGATCGTCCTGAAGGAAGGGATTAAGGAAAGCGAGGCCACCGACATGCTCTACCATCGCGAGACGGGCCACACCGATCACTACAATCCGAAGCACTTGCCGCACAATCCCAAGGACAAGGTTTGGGTGGACCGGCGCGAGCACTGGGAAGGAATCGATGTGGTTCTCTCCACGCGAATCGCGAGGAATATCGATCCGCTCACGCCCGACCATTTGGCCAACCTCGCGATTGTAAGCGCGAAAGGGAAGGCCGGCGCCGAAGAGCGCGATGGCATCCATTATTTGCTGATGTGTACAAAGGCGGGAATCCGTACGGAACTCAGCGATGCCTACGAACGCAGCATTCTCGACAAAACCGGAGCGGACGATTTGAAAGGCGCCTGGAAGAAAGTCCGCGAATGAAGATACGCTGCCGCTGGGCGGCGACGCCGTTGTCCATCGCCTATCACGACCGTGAATGGGGCGTGCCTCAGCACAATGACCGCGTCCTCTTCGAGTTTCTGATTCTGGAAGGAGCGCAGGCCGGCTTGAGCTGGGAGACCATCCTGCGCAAGCGGGAGAATTACCGCGCCGCGTTCCATCAGTTCGATCCGGAAGCGGTTGCGCGCTACGGCCCACGCGAAGTCCGCCGCTTGCTGGCCGACGAAGGGATCGTGC
>JAYTVY010000483.1:0-3350 GCA_043743755.1 Bryobacterales bacterium
ATCTCGATCGGGCGCGACGCGCGCGATCGTCGTGTTGCATCGAAACAGGCCGGTGGCAATTACGGCGCCCGGCAGGATATGCACACAATCCCGCACCACCAGCCCGCCGGCATGCCGCATTTCAACCACCTCGCCGCCCGCCCGTACGGTCTGGAATCCCACGCCGCCCAGCACCACGCCCGCGCCGATGACGACGTCTTCACCGGCCGTGCATCGGGGCAGGATGGTGGCATGCGGCCCCACCACCGAGTTGCGTCCCACGCGTACGTTCAGCGGCGCGATCCAAGCCGTGGGATGCACGTCCGCCGCCGGATCGATCACCGTCGCGAAATCCTCCCAGTAGAAACTCGTTTGCGCCAGACGATTGTGGATGGCCGCGAAGGCCAGCCGCGGCTTCCCGCAAACCCCCAGCGCGAGCCCGCTTGGAATCCGGTCCGCGAGATCCGGAGTGGTCAGCACGGCACAGATATTCCCGCAGCGCAACAGCGGAGCCAGGAACTTCTGATCCTCCAGGAAGACAAACTGAGACTCGTGCTGGTCGTCTAAGAAGCCGAGATTGATGAAATTCCCATCGCGAAGCACCCGGATGCCGGCCACCCCGGCTACTTCACTGAATAGCATTCCTCTGTTCAGGTTACACCGCTCTTATATGCTTGATAAACAGCACAATCCACTCACCGCTTCACGGAGGTCAACTTTTGCCCGCCATTCGCGTTTATAGAGGTGTGAAGCAATCCAGCCTGCAGAGGGCCTCAGCCGGAATGGCCTGCGCGGTAATCGCCGGCCTTTTTGCGCTCCCCGGAACCTCGTCCACCACCGAGTCGCGTCTCTTCGGCAAGAAGCTCAATAAGGACCAGCAGATCCTCCACGCGGTGGACCGCCTTTCCTTCGGGCCGCGTCCCGGCGACTTGGAAAAGGTCCGCTCCCTCGGAATCAAAAAATGGATCGACCTCCAGCTACATCCTGAGCGCGTCCCGGAAACGCCCGCGCTTGAATCCCGCATCGCGCCGCTCGAATCCTTGCGCATGTCGCCGCAGGAAACTGTGCAGCACTATCCACCGCCGCAAATGATCAAAGCCATCGCCGACGGCCGCCAGCCGCTGCCGGATGATCCGCTTCTGCGCGCTTCCGTTCAGCGTCTCATCGCGCGCTACAAGGTGAAAAAGGGCCAAGCCCAGGCTGACGACAAGGCCGATCCAAACGCGGATCTGGAACCCGCCAAATCGCTCGATGACGTCCTGACGGCCGATGAGCAGAAGACGCTCCGCACCGGCACGCTGCCCCAGAAGCGCGACCTTCTCGCGTCCATGCCGGCGGACAAGCTGGAAGAAACCGTAGTGGCGCTTCCCCGCGGATTGCGCCAGCAGCTCATGCTTGCCGCCCCGCCCGGTATCCGCCGCAAGCTGCTGCTGATGAACGCGCCCCAGCAGGTTGTCGCTTACGATCTGCTGGAGGCCAAGCTCCTCAGAGCCATCTATAGCAATCGACAGCTGGCCGAGGAGCTGGACGATTTTTGGTTCAACCACTTCAATGTCTTTTACGACAAGGGCGCGGACCGTTTCCTGATTCCCAGCTATGAGCGCGAAGCGATCCGCCCCAATGTCCTGGGCCATTTCCGCGATCTGCTGGAAACCACCGCCAAGAGCCCAGCCATGCTGTTCTACCTGGATAATTTCCAGTCCGTGCGCGCGGACATCGACGCCAAGGCCAAGGACGTCAAACGCAAGCGGGGCCTGAATGAGAACTACGCCCGCGAGCTGATGGAGCTGCACACGCTCGGCGTGGACGGCGGCTACACGCAAAAGGACATCGTCGAAGTGGCCCGCTGCTTTACCGGCTGGACTATCGCCGAGCCGCGCAAGGGCGGCGCCTTCTTCTTCAATGAGCGCGTTCACGACAAAGGCGAGAAGCTGGTGCTCGGACACGTCATTCCCGCCGGGGGCGGCATTGAGGACGGCGAGAAGGTGCTCGACATCCTGACCCGCCATCCCTCCACGGCCCGCTTCATCTCGAAAGAGCTCGCGCAGCGCTTTGTCGCGGACAATCCGCCCCAGAGCCTGGTGGATCGCATGGCCCAGACCTTTCTGAAATCGAATGGCGATATCCGCGAAGTAATGAAAACCATGCTGGAGTCCAAGGAATTCTGGTCCGAAGGGGCCTGCCGGGCAAAGGTGAAGACGCCCTTCGAGATGGTCGCCAGCTCCGTCCGCGCTCTCGATGGCGAAGTGGACGACGCGTTCGCGCTCGCCAACCAGGTGGGCCAGCTGGGTGAGCCGCTCTATCGCAAACAGGAGCCCACCGGCTATTCGAACCTCAACTCGGAGTGGGTCAACTCCGCCGCCTTGCTGGGCCGCATGAACTTCGCTCTGGCGCTGGCCCAGAACAAGATTCCCGGCGTGAAGATAGACCAGACTCGTTTCAATGCGGATCCGGCGGATGTCGCCCGCGCGCTTCTTTTCACCGATGCCACGCCTTCCACGCGCGCGGCCATCGACAAGGCTCTCGAGGATCAGAAAGACAAAACGCCGGCCTTCCTCGCCGGCCTGGTAATCGGCTCACCCGATTTTCAGCGCAGATAAGCAGAGGATTACACATCATGGTTTCACGACGCGCATTCTTGAAAGGCTCCACGGTGGCGATGTTCGGTCTGGGCGCGGCCCCCGCCTGGCTCTCCCGCTCGGTTTACGCCGGCGAGAGCCCCAACGCCCGTAAGAAGATTCTGGTCGCCATTTTCCAGCGCGGCGCGGTCGACGGCTTGAACGTCGTGGTTCCCTTTGGCGAGCAGCGCTATTATGATCTGCGGCCAACCATCGCGATCCCCCGCCCGAACGGCGGGCTGGACGCCGCCATTGACCTGGATGGCTTCTTCGGACTGCACCCGTCGCTCGCGCCCCTGAAGCCGCTCTATGACGCGCGCCATCTCGCCATCATTGAGGCTGTCGGTTCGCCCGACCCCACGCGCTCCCATTTCGACGCTCAGGATTATATGGAATCCGGCACGCCTGGCTTGAAAGCCACCAGCGATGGCTGGCTCAACCGCGCCCTTCTCAAGGAAGGCAAGGTCTCGCCGGTTCGCGCTGTGAGCATCGGATCCAATCTCTCGCGCACTCTGCGCGGCCGCAATGACGCCGTGGCGCTCAACACCGTGAACGATTTTCAAGTGCGCGATGCGCGTGGCTCGGCAAGTTTCGAGAGTATGTACGAAAGCAGCCTCGACACCGTCCTGCACGGCACCGGCAAGGAAACTTTTGACGCCGTCAAGCTCATGCAGGACATTCAGAAGCGCACGTATACGCCCGCGAACGGCGCTGCGTATCCCAACGGCAAGTTCGGACAAAGCCTGCTGCAGA
>JAYTVY010000484.1:0-3147 GCA_043743755.1 Bryobacterales bacterium
CCACTGGGCGCAAGTGCTTGACCGGATGGCTGCGATCAAAGGGCGCATCCATTACTTCATTGATTACGTAATTGCTGCATGCAATCAGAGTTACCGAGAGCAGTCCCATGGCGATACGCGCGGCCAGCGGAGCCCAATCGCCCGGCGGCGATACGGTGAGGGCGATAACGATCCCGGGAAGCACGAATACGTTCTTCACGGAATGGTCTGGCCGGGCAATGGAAATATATGCGCGGATTGAACTTTGGGGCCGGGCCAAGAGTTCGATTCTATCAAGCCCGCCGCTCGCGGGCGCGGCAGGGGTTCTAGGTATTTCGCCCTATTCGCTATTTCGCATCCAATTTCTATACTCAGGGTTGAAACGTTTGAGAGCCGCGATTCACTACTTTTCAGGTGCAAGACCAGGCGGTGATTGTGCAGGTGAGTAACTTCGGACTGACCTTATTCAAGATTTCCTTGATCTTGTTTACCGTGGATGTCCTGTGGCTGCTGCTGTTCGTGCGCGGCGCCGAGGGCTACTCGCGTACGTCGGCGCTCTGGGCGGTTCGCGCCGGCGTGGTTTGCTTCTGGCTGATTTTCCTGGGCGTTTCGCTGATCGCCATCCGCTTTATCGGCGCGTATGCCGCCGTTTTCCTGGCGGTTCCCGCGCTGCTGTATTTTCTGTACCGCAGCGATTCGCGCGAGCCCGGCGACATCAGCCCGTCGAGCTAATGCTAATCTGAGGCCGTGCGCCTCCGCCTGCTCCGCGCCGCGCCTCTTCTACTTTCCTTGGTCACAGCGGAAGCCGCGCCACGTCCGCTTTGGCCCGGCGCCCGCTACTCCGCCGAAGACCGCGACCGGGCCATCTATCGCGGCATGCGATTTTTGGCCTGAACGGCCTCCAATCCGGAGGCCTTCGGCGAATGGGGCCACGATCTGCTCTGGTGCTTCTGGACCATATCGAATACCGCGCAAGATCCCAAACTCCGCCGGATGGCCTACGCCGTGGGCGCTGAACGCGCGGCCGAATGGCGCCGCAAGCATTCCCGGCTTCCCGAGGATTACAGCGCCAACGGAATCGCCAATGCGATCTTCGGCGCCGATGCGGCCACTCGGCTGGGTTATCCGGACGATTCGTTCAAGGAACAGATCCGCGCCGCGGCCGCGCGCTTCACTGCCAGGGATTTCCTGTTGTTTGACGCCGTGAATGAGCCGCCGCCATCGGACATTCCCGAACCTTGTCCGCAATGCGACCGCAGCTGGCCGCGCGGAACCCGGACTTGCCCGCGCGACGGCTCCAAACTCGGGATGCGAAACCGCTACGACGTCTGGTCAGACGCCTTGATCACCGCTTACATCGGCGACAGCTACGGGATCACGCTCGGCGCGCCTTACCGCGACGTGCTGAAGTGGATTCGCGGGATGCGTCCCTATGCTCCGCGCAAGCAGGTGAGCACCAGCGATTTCTACGACATTACGTATTGCATCACCCACATCGTCTACACGCTGAATGACTACAACCAGTACCAGCTCTCGCCGCGCTGGCTGCCGGAAGAGTACGCCTATCTGAAAAACAACCTGGAGGAGGCGGTTCGCATGAAGGACCCGGAAACGGTGGGGGAATTCCTCGACACCCTGCGGGCTTTCGGAATGACCGAAAACGATGCGCTCATTCGCACCGGCGTCGATTACGTGCTCTCGCGGCAAAACCGGGACGGGAGCTGGGGCGACTCCAAGGATCGGGATGTGTACAACCGCTACCATTCCACCTGGACGGCCATTGACGGGCTCCGGCAGTATGCATTTCGCGGCGAGGGGCTCGATTTTCCCGATCTTATGCCGCTGCCAAAGCCGAGCGTCGCCGGGCTACCTCAAGATCTGAAACAGATTACTGTAATCGTCGGTCCAAGTTCGGAATTTGGGCGATGGCGGGACCGGGCGTGTGTCCACGCTTCGGAAGGCAGGCTGTTCGAATAGCGCCGCATCGGCGGTGACCAGCATCCAGTCGCTGCTATCGAAGTAATCTTCTGCTTCGCCGTCGTCGGCGGCGAGGATCGCGGTTTTACCGAATGCCGCCGCGTTCCCCGCCACCACCGGGATGAGGTTCAAATACCGGTTCGAGACGTGAACCGCAATTACACCGCCCGGCGCGAGATGCCGGAAGTACAATGCAAAGGCTTCGCGGGTGAGCAGATGCACGGGAATAGAGTCGCTGGAAAATGCGTCTACCGCCAGCACGTCAAACCGTTGCGGCGATTCTCGCTCGAGTGTGAGACGCGCGTCCCCGAGTGCGATTTGAGGATGCGCCGGACAGTCTTTCAAGAACGTGAATTGCGTGTTCGCAATGGTGACATCCAGGGGATTGATCTCGTAGAAGCGAAACATGTCGCCGGCGCGGCCATAACTGGCCAGCACGCCCGCGCCCAGCCCAATCACAGCCACGCGGACCGGACCGCGCGCCTGCAGCGCGCCCAGCGCTCGCCCGACGCCCGATGTCGCGGAGTAATAGGTGGTGGGGATGCGCCGGTGTTGCGGATCGCTGAGCTGCGAACCATGATAGATGGTCCCATGAATCAAAATTCGGAGGGCGGTCTGGAACTCGGTATCCGGTTGATCGCGGACGCGCAGCACGCCGTAGAAGTTTCGGTCTGACCGGATGAACCGCTGGGCGTCGGAGTGGTGTTTCGATCCCAGGTAGAGCGCTGCCCAAGCGGTCAAGGCGAGCATGCCGCCCCGGGCGACCCAGTTCTCCACGCCGGGGTCCAACCCCCTCCGGAGTGCAATCACTATCACGGCTGCCGCCGCGGCACATCCTCCAATCGCATTCATCACGGCTCGGTCACCGCCGAAGATGGTGTCCCCGCTGATCGTGATCGCGCCCAGAATTAGCGCTTCCGCCAGCAGGATCCAGAAGGTGGCCTTGCCGGCCGGCTCGGCGGGAACCGTCCACACGGCCAGCGCCAGCAGCGCCACCGCGGCTACCAGCAGGATGGGAAACTCGGCGTATGTGTGGAACAGATGCGGCGCAAGGATAGCGACGAACAGGCCGCCCAACGCGCCGCCGAATGAGACCGCGAGATAGAAACGCGTGAGGTAGCGCGGATGCGGTTTCAAACGCGCCAGTTCGCCGTGGCAGGCCATCGCGATGATGAAGAAACACAGTTGATG